>JAEWHG010000168.1 GCA_023387935.1 Bacillota bacterium | reverse complement strand
CGAGGAGGATATTATATGGAAAAAGAAATATATTTAGCTGGAGGATGCTTTTGGGGAACTGAAAAATATTTTTCAAATATAAATGGAGTTGTAGAAACTGAAGTTGGATATGCAAATGGAAAAACAGAATATCCTACCTATGAAGAGGTGTGTTATGGTGGCACTGGTCATGCAGAAACAGTTATGGTTGTATATGACCCACAAAAAATAAGCTTGGAATTTCTATTAGACCTTTATTATGATGTGATAGATCCTACCTCCATAAATCGTCAAGGTGGAGATTTTGGGCCACAGTATCGTACAGGAATTTACTATGTAGATGAAGGCGATAAAGATATAATTTTACAATCAATTGCAGAGCTTCAAACAAAGTATGCAGAGCCGATTGCAATTGAAGTAGCGCCTTTAGAAAATTATTATCCAGCAGAAGATTATCATCAAGAATATTTAAATAAAAATCCAAATGGGTATTGCCACATTGGTTTTGCAGAATTTGAGAAGGCAAAGAAAGCAGTTGACCCAAGTAAAAACAATGCAAATAATTAAAATTAAATTTTATTATGCAACAAGATAATGAAATATTAGTTAAGAAGAATAACCATATTAAAAGAAAGACAAGATGGAAAATGAGTGTATTTTCTGTCTTGTTTTTTTATTGTGAATACAACAAGGTTCTGGGGGACCCGTACGCAATCTTTGATTGCGTTAACAGGTCAGGTTCTTATTATAAAAATGCAAATTAATATACTTAACGGTTAATATAGCTTTATTGTGGAAATAATTGTAAACAGTTAGTGTATTAATAAATTAAAAATCAATTTAGATAATTTAAAGGAGGTACTATGAATCACATATCATGGAACACAACTAAAAGATGTAATTTATATTGTAAGCATTGCTATAGGGAATCAGGACCTAATGAATTGATAACCAATGAGCTATCTACAGAGGAGGGAAAAAAGCTTTTAAGAGAAATGCATAGAGCAGGTTTTCGCATAATTGTATTCAGTGGTGGAGAACCATTAATGAGAGAGGATATATTCGAATTAATAGAATATGCAAAATCTCTTAAAATGATGGTGCTAATGGGCAGTAATGGAACTCTTATAACGAAGGATTGTGCAAAAACATTAAAAGATAAAGGGTTAGATTCTATTGCAATTAGCATAGATAGCTTAAATGAACAAAAACATAATGATTTTAGAGGATCTGATGCTGCTTTTAAAAAAGCATTAGAAGGAGCTAAAAATTGTATCGACCTAGGAATAAAGGTTCAGCTTAATTGTACGATTACGAAAGATAATTTAAAAGAAATAGATAAAATAATGACCTTTGCTTCTGATTTTGGTGCAGTTTCCAGTCATATGCTTTTTCTTGTTGAAGTAGGTAGAGGCAAAAACATTGGATATACATCACTAAATAAAGAGGAGTATAAAAATGCTATTCATACGATAATAGATAAAAATTTGGAGCTGGATATTCGTGTTAAGCCTACTTGCGCACCTCAATATAAAGTTGAAGCGTTGTTTAAAGGCATTGACTCCCCAGGAGGAAGAGGCTGTATAGCTGGGACAAGCTATTGCTCTATATTGCCAAATGGAGATGTACATATATGTCCATATGCTCCTGTTAAAGTAGCAAGCGTTAGAGAAGAAAGCTTTGATAGTATATGGGAAAATAATGAGGTGTTTAATACACTAAGAGATTTTAAAAAGTATAAGGGTAGCTGTGGAAGCTGTGAACATATTAATCTATGTGGTGGATGTAGAGCAAGAGCTTTTAATTATTCTGGTGATTGGCTTGGGGAAGATCCTTTCTGCCTTTTACAGAAAGTAGAAGCAATATAACTAAAGTAAATGGAGGAAATAGAATATGAAATGGAATATGAGTATAAAAGATTTAACAACAATAGGGATATGCATTGCAATAGCAGTCGTGCTAGGTAAGCTATTAGGGGTGTTTTATAGGGTAATTCCTTTTTCAAGAGGGATTATTAATGCTCCTTTTTATAGCTTTATTATGGCCCTAATTTTATATAGAGTTAGAAAACATGGTGCGATTACATTGTTTGCATTAGGCTATGGCCTTATAATGGCTAGAATATCCATATTTTCTTCTGTATCTATAATAATAGGTGGAGTTTTAGCAGATATGATAGCCCTTATATTTGTAAAGAAATATGATTCTAATACTAAAATAGCTTTATTTGCCCCAATATATTCCGTTGGTGGAATAATAGGTACATTTATAACAGTTACATTTTTCATAGAAAGTGCTATGTATAGATTTGAAGGGCCATTCGCCTTATTAATAAGTGCAGTTACAGTTTATATTGCTGGGTTAGTTGGATCAATTTCTGCTATGGCAATATTTCCAAGGAGGCTATTTTATAATGATAAAAAAATTGGAAGTAGAGTTTAGATCAGAAATAAACAATAAAAAATTAGGAGATAGAAAATATACTTTAACTCATTGTGATGAAACAGGTCAAAGATATTTATTCATTGATGACAAATTTGCTGAAGATAAATATGATAAACTGCGAGATGAAGTTGTAGGTCAATGGAGTAAAATAAATGGGGAATACAATCTTAGTGTAATGTGCGTTTTATATTCAAAATATAGCTCCTATACACAAGAAGAAAGATATGAAATATTTAAAAGACATATGCCAAGAGCAATTACTGCAATTGTAAAGGGAGATGAAGATTACATAGTAGAAAATAGTCTTTTAGATTATGATATATACGTATATTATCTATCCGATATAATGCCTAAAATGGAACACTATGGAAAAATAGAAGATTTTATTAAAACTATAGTTAAGGCTTAAAAAATAAATTGCATGTAAAAATAGATAAATATAGAAAAATGTGTATATAGGAATAAAATGGGTATTTGAAAAATAGTATGGTTATATAAAAAAAGAGGAGGTCAAGTTATGAATTTAAGAAACAAGAGATTCGTCAGCTTTTTCATGTCCTTAGCATTGGTATTTGGGTTACTAATAATTCCATCACAAAACTTTGCTTATGCCCAAGAAGCACAAGCTATCAACCTTACTATTTTACATACCAACGATATGCACAGCAGAATAAAGGGTGATGAATCGGTAATTGGTTTGGCGAAACTTGCTACTTTAGTTAAAGATTTAAAGAAAGAGAATCCAAATCTATTGTTATTAGATGCAGGAGATACTTTCCATGGATTACCAATCATAACTGTTTCACGTGGAGAAGCTATGGTAGATCTTATGAACAAGCTAGGATATGAAGCTATGGTGCCGGGAAACCACGATTTAAACTATGGATATGATAGATTAGTAGAGCTTAGTAAATTAGCAGATTTTCCTATTTTAGCTGCAAATATTATTCCAAAGCAAGGGAATATGGATTTGAAGGAATATACAATTAAAGAAATAGATGGAGTTAAAATCGGAATATTTGGATTAGCTACAGAAGAAAGTAAATATAAATCTAACCCTAAGAATACGGAAGGTGTAGATATTACAGACCCAGTTTCTAAAGCACAGGAAATGGTAGATCAATTAAAAAAAGAAGAGGTCAATATTATTATTGCTCTATCCCATGTAGGCTTAGATCAAGAAAGCAATCCAAAATCAACGGATATAGCGGAAGGTGTAGAAGGAATTGACTTAATAATAGATGGGCATAGCCATACTACACTAGAAGAAGGATTATGGGTGGGAGATACATTAATTGTACAAACAGGAGAATACCTTAAAAATGTAGGAATTGTTAATATCGAATTTGCCAATGAAAAAATAGTGAATATAAAGCCTTCTTTATTAACTAGAGAAGCTGCCGAAACATTAGTAGAAGACGAGGAAATAAAGTCTGTTATTACTAAATTAGAAGAAGCAAATGCAGAAGAGCTAACAGCAGTTATAGGTAAAACTGATGTTGAATTAGTTGGAGTAAGAGAAGTCGTAAGAAGTAAGGAATCAAATTTAGGTAATTTAATGACGGATGCTTTACTGGATGCAACTGGCGCAGAAGTAGCTTTGACTAATGGTGGAGGCATAAGAGCATCTATTGAAGCAGGAGAAATTACTAAGGGCCAAGTTCTTGCAACTTTTCCATTCGGTAATTACGGTGTAAAAATGGAGATAAAAGGAATCGATATATTAAAAGCATTAGAACATGGTGTAGCAGGTTTTCCAGCACCGGAAGGAAAATTTCCTCATGTTGCAGGTATGACATATAAAATTGATTCTGCTGCAGAACCAGGTAACAGAGTTTATGATATTATGATTCAAGGACAACCTATAATTTTAGATAAAATATACACATTGGCAACGAATGATTTTATGGCTGTTGGTGGAGACGGATACACGAACTTAGGAAATGGTAATATAGTTGCACAATATGCAGCTTTTGATGAGATACTAGCAGCATATATAGAAAAATTAGGAGAAATAGAAATTGGAGTTGAAGGTAGGATCGTTGTTGAGGAAAGAAAAAAAGCTGAAGTGGTAGTTCCAATACCAGAAACAATAGTAGAGGAAAAAGAGAAAACGGAAGAGGTATATGTAGTTAAAAGTGGAGATAATTTATACAGAATAGGTTTAAGGTATAATACGACATGGCAAGAATTAGCGAAATATAATAAGCTGGCTAAACCACATTTAATCTTCCCTAATCAACAAATATTAATACCAGTTCAATAAACAAAGACTGAGTCCAGATGAATTCTTACTTTCATTTGGGATAATTAATGGAAAATACTAAATTATGAAAGCAGGCCCTAAAGGTAGGATAAAAATCCTAAGCCTTAGGGTCTGCTTTTGTTATACTAGGAATAAATTTTCTATTTTAGATTTCTCACATCCATTTTATAATGGTTTTAGGAATATAACCTAGAACAGAGACAAGAAAGTATAGTATAATTAACAAATATAATTAATCTAAAAATCAAAGGAGGAGATGCTCATGTATACGATTATAGATGTATTAGATAAATTGATAGATATTGAAAAAAAAGCATATACCTCTTATGTGAAAGCGATGGATGTAAAAAATATTCCTCAGTCTGTAAAAACGGTTATTCAAGTACTAGCTAGGGAAGAAAAGCGTCATATTCAGTTATATAAGAGTATTAAGGAAGAAGTAAAGGATAAAGAGGGATTAGATATTGATTTTGAATCCTACGATAAGATATCTAAGCCTTTATCGGATTTTAGTAAATGGATAGTAAGCATAGAGTTTGATAATGTTAGTAATTTACTACAATATGCTGTGGATCTTGAGAAAAAGCATTTAGCTTTAGCTATTACAATACAGGGAATACTAGTGAAAAATCTTGAAGATGAAACCACAATAGCATATAGAGTTTTAACGGAATTAATTGAAAATGGAAATAAGCACATTGATAATTTGGAAAAATTTA
>JAEWHG010000072.1 GCA_023387935.1 Bacillota bacterium | reverse complement strand
CCGTAGGCACAACTAAAATCTTAGCATTGACTTCATCTTGTATAGATTTTCCTAAGGATACAAAGTCTTCACCAATCAGCTCTAAAACACATGTAGATACCATCATGATTGCCTTAGGTTTAATTGTTTTATCTATTTCAAAGATTACATCCTTTATCTTATTCTCGCATCCAAAGGTAATATCATGCTTATTTGTCACTACAGAGTAAAAATTATCCTTGCCATTTTGTCTTTGATATACAAAATCCTTAGCATAATATGTACATTCTTGAGTTCCAGCAACGACTACAACTAAATCTTCTATAAAGGATGTGATCATTGCTACTCCAAATAAAGGACAATGAGTGCCTGGAAATATGGCATGAGATAATGATTTTATATCTTCATTTTTACTTACTTCATCTAATCTTGATAATGCATCTAAACTAAATTTTGTCATATTAACACCTCTTTTCACAACTTTTACAAACACCCATAGGATGTATTATAACTTCACCTTTTAAAATATCTTTTCTAATACAAACTTCAACATTATATACTTCCCTAATTAAATCCTCTGTCAATACATCGTAAGGACGACCTTCTACTGCTAGGTTCCCATCCTTTAGCACTACAACTCTATGACTGTACTTAGCAGCCTGGCCTAAATCATGTAAAACCATTATTACAGTAAGGTTTAATTCCTTGTTTAATGATTTAACAAGCTCCATTACTTCTAACTGATGGCATATATCCAGATATGTGGTTGGCTCATCTAATAATAAAAGTTTAGGTTTTTGAGCCAATGCCATAGCGATCCAAACTCTCTGTCTTTCTCCGCCCGAAAGCTCCGATACGTTTTTATCCTCATAGCCATTTAGAGAAGTTTGGTTAATTGCCCAATTTATGATTTCATCGTCTTCTTTATTTCTTCTTTCATGCCACTTTTTATGTGGCAATCTTCCGTAATAAATTAATTCCTTTACCTTGATATCCTCTGGACTTCTATTATGTTGAGATAAAGTAGACATTTTTTGTGCTATATTTTTAATATTCATATCACTAATATCTTCTTTTTCTAAATATATTGCACCACCTTGATGTTTAAGAAGTCTGGATATAGCCTTAAGTATTGTAGATTTTCCAGATCCATTAGGGCCTATTATCGATACCATTTCTCCTTCACATATATTCAATGAAAAATCTTCAACAACGATTTTCTCTTCATATCCTACACATAGATTTTTCGTTTCTATCATTACGCATTTCCCCTCCTTAATAGATATAGAAAAAAGGGACCTCCAATTACTGCCATAATAACTCCAACAGGAAGCTCTATTGGTCTAACTACAGTTCTTGCAAAGGTATCGCCTAATAGCAATAATGCACTACCTGTAAATACACTAAAAGGTAGCATGTACTTATAATCAGAGCCAATAATAAGTCTTGATATGTGCGGAACTATAAGTCCCACAAATCCCACTACACCTACTATTGCAGTTGAAATACCAGCTAAAAATACTGCTATAAGAGATATGATTAATCTGTATTTATTTGTATTTACACCTAAGTTGGAAGACATTTCATCACCAAGCTGTAAAATATTAGCCTTTCTTATGAAAAACATAGATACAACAATACCAATTGAGCTATATATGGCTAAGATTTTTACATCTGACCATGTTTTTCCACTAATACTTCCATTTACCCACATAAGAATTCCTTGGATTCTATCACTAAACAATGTGGATAATAATGATGTTCCTCCACCTAATATGGCATTTATGGCTACCCCTGCAAGTACTATTCTTATGGGCTTAATTCCATTTTTCCAAGCTAGTAAGTACACTAATGCACAAGCAAAAGCTCCACCAAAAAAAGCTACTAAAGGAACTAAATATGTGTATTTCGGAAATAAAAGCATTATTATAATAGCAGCTAAGCTAGCTCCAGAGGAAACCCCAGTTAAACCAGGGTCTGCCAATGGATTTTGCATTACGGCTTGTAATAAGGCTCCTGCCACAGCTAGGTTTGCTCCGATCATAGTAGCGATTAATATCCTAGGTAACCTAACATTAAATATTATATTTCTATCAGCAGTCATTTCAGGATTAGATAAAACCTTAAATATTTGACTATAGGAATATTCAACACTACCTAATCTTAATGCCAAAAGAAGTACGAACAGTAGTAGAAATACGGAACCAATTAGGAAAATATATTTATTATTTTTTATGGTTTTAGTCATTTCCATATATATTCACCCTTAATTATTTTTCATAAAGTATTTTGGCCATCTCGTCTAGCGCCTCAACTAATCTAGTATTTGCTGTAACACCGAAGTATGTGTTATCTAAATCGTATACTTCTCCATTTTTAACTGCATCTAAATTACTCCAGAAATCATTTTCAAACTCTTTATCAAAGGCTTCTTTACTAGCAGCTGGATCTGCATGTGTTAATCTTAAAATAACATCTGGATTAATATTACCTACAGTTTCTAAACTAAAAGCTATATATGGGCTTGGTGCCTTAGATATTTCAGAAGCTACGTTGTTACCACCTAGTTTTTTAACTAAATCTCCAACAAATGTGTTTTCTGTTGCTATCATAAAGCTTTCAGGAGTTCCAAATATAATTAGCACTGATGGTGATTCCTTACCATTTACTGACTCGATTACCTCTTTTGCTCCTTTTTCATAGTTAGCGATTATTTCTTCTGCTTTATCTTCTCTTCCTACTGCTTTACCTAAAGTTCTAATATTTTCTAAAACTTTATCGTAGGAGCTATTATCAAAATATAATCTTTCAAATTTTTGACCTGCAAATAATCCGTCTAAGCCTTCTTTTAAGCTCGATTCCGATACGTAAATTTCTGGTTCTAGACCAATTATGGATTCTAAGTCTGGTTTCATTGGAAGACCTATTTTAGGAGTATCCGCATATCTCTCCGGTAATGGTTTTGATGATGTTACAACACCAACAGAATCAATTTCTAATAAATCTAATAGTTCTGCTGACATAACTGAGCCTGCAACAATTCTCTTGCTTTCTAATTCCTCTACCACAGTTTCATTTGCTGCATCTTGGTTAGTTTGAGAATCTATATCTGCCGCTCCACCACAGCCCGTCATTATTATAGCTGCACTTAATGTTAATGCTGTTAATAATTTAAATTTCTTCATTTTTATATTCCCCCATTATTTTTTTTGCTAAATCTATATATATATTTGCCATATCAGAATCTACAAAAGACTCTATTACAGTTCTACCTGTATTTTCTGCCTCTTGTACCAGTGGATTTCTTGGTATGTAATGAAAAATATTGGTGTCTATTTCTTCACACAATTTATCTACTAATTCTTTTTCATTCTCCACATTTTTAGCATTTAATATTAAGCCCTTAAGCTCTGCATAACCCCTTGATTTGAATTGCGCTACAGCCCTTGAAATATTTGATGCAGCATACATGGACATCATTTCACCAGAAGTGACAATGTACACCTCGTTTGCATATTGATTTCTAATTGGCATCGCAAATCCACCACAAACAACATCACCTAGCACATCGTAAATAACAATGTCCGGTTTATAAGTTTCAAACGCTTCTAACTCTTCTAGCTTTTCAAAGGCAGTAATAATACCTCTTCCTGCACAGCCGATTCCAGGAGTAGGCCCTCCTGCCTCTACGCATAGTACACCGTTATATCCTTTAAATACGATGTCTTCTAGATCAATATCATCTCCATTATCTCTTAGAACATTTAATACAGTCGGTATAAACTTTCCTTGCATAAGGGTTTTTGTTGAATCTGCCTTAGGATCACAACCTACTTGCATAACCTTATATCCTAAGTTTGATAAGGCAGCAGATAGATTCGATACAGTAGTTGACTTTCCTATTCCACCTTTACCATATATTGCAATTTTTTTCATCGAAATTTCTCCTTTTATAAATTATTCATTATTGCTTGTATAAACGCTCTCGCATTATTAAAATCCTCTTCATTAGGATGTTTCGCTGCATCTTCATGTCTTTTTAATCTTTCTGGCGTCATAGCATGAGCCATCTTTCCGCCACCATTCTTAAACATTTCAGTTAATTTTGGATCAATTTTACCCTGACAAAGAAAATTTCCTAAAACCTGATTATTTTCTGCTAAAAGCTTAGTAACATTTTCTTTTGTCTCATTGGCGTGTTCCGAATCTGGATAGGCTCCTAAAGTACCAAAAGTTATTATCTTTTTTCCCTGTAGTCCTTCCATAAAATTATACATTTCTTTATTAGGCTTAGCTCGGTCAACCCAATAGCCTAAGATTAAAACCTCATCCTCTAATTCCCGATCTAATTCCTTTAAATCATATATTTTCGTATCTTTTGGCATCATCTTTAAAATCTCATAAGCTACCTTTTTTGTATTTCCAGTTAAAGAAGAAAACACTATATTTATTCTCACTTGAATTGCCTCCTTATATGATAATATTTATCATTTACTTTTACTATATTACTCAAATTTCTTTGATATATCTCAAATATATTTCTTTTTTTTTAAGATATTTTTGAATTTCTTTTCTTTTTTTATAAAATAAGATATCATATTATTAAGTAATAATGATTTTCATTATAAGGAGCGTAGATATTATGATTAATCATTTAATAGAAAACATGTGTTTTCCTAAGCCAGATATGGATGACTTATATAAGATTTATGAATTTGAAATGGAATTAATAGAAGTGATTTTAAATGCAGAAATAAATAATGCATTAAAGCTATACGATAGCTTTTTCTCTAAATCCACCATTTACAATATTATTGGCAATGATGAAATTCGATGTTTAAAAAACTATATAATATCTCTTGCCATGCTAATTTCCCATAGTGTAATAAAAAAATCAGTTTCTCCTTATAGTGGGAAAGCTAAATATACTGCTTTCTCTAAAGCTATAGAAAAATGTATAACCAAACAAGATGTTATAGTCATGGGTAAGGAAATGGTTAAAGGATTTACGACACAAGTTGTCAGAAGCTTAAATAGTGATGTAGATAATGTATGCATAAGAAAGGCAATTGACTATATACATAATAATTTAGGTGATGACATTACATTGGATAGAGTTGCAGACCACGTAAACCTAAGTAAATGCTATTTTTGCACTCAATTTAAAAAGGAAACAAAAATGAACTTTACAGATTATCTAACCTATACTCGTATTGAAAAAAGTAAATATCTGCTTTGCAACTCCAATAAATCTATTTTAGATATAGCTGTGCTTATGGGCTTTAATAGCCAAAGCTACTTTACAACCCAGTTTAAGAAATATACTGGAGTTAGACCAAAAGAGTTTAGAGATAATAAAAATAATATTGATTATATTTTTTAAAAAATCCTTCTAATGCTACTAAAATAAGAACCTGATCCGTTAACGCAATCAAAGATTGCGTACGGGTACGCCAAAACCTTCTTATATTCACAATAAAAAGCCATGGTACCAACCTTAGTTCTAATTAAGATTGGTAATATGGCTTTCTTCGTCTACTGTTCAGTATAATATATCATTCTATAATAGGATGTTTTAAATCCCAATTTTTCATATAACTTTCTAGCTCGTTTATTGTCTAAATCTACATGAAGAGATAATTTCCCATTTGTTAGCTCTATCATTTGGTGAATTAGCTCTGTCGCTATACCCCTACCTTTATTTCCTTCCTTTGTGCCTATATATCCCAGATGATATGTAGGGATAAATTCTTCAAAACCAAGATTTACAACTACGCATATACCCTGCGGTGTATTATTTCTAAGTGCTAAAATTATAAAGCCTGATTCTACAGCAGATGTAACTGCATCCATAGTTTCTCCTATAGGATCAGAATAATCCTGTAACCATTCTTTGATCCACTGAGAAATTGTTTCTTTAGGATATCTATCAAAGTTAGTAACTCGGTAAAGCTCTAAGTCACTTTTTCCGTCATTAAGAACTATTACATGTTTTCCATTTTTTATTTTACCCTCTTTCGCAAGCTTGTAAAATCCAGCGAAGGAATACCCATCTTCCGTAGATAATATGATATCCTCTTGCTTTTTTAGTACCTGAACACTTTCTTTTAGAAGCTTTTCATCTACAGATATTATTCTACCGTCTGTATCGTATATAGCTTTCAATGTGTCTTCGAAAAGCGCTCCTTCATCCACAAATAAATTTCTAGTATATCGATTGATTTTTATATTGTATTCTTCTAAATCAGACATCTCCATATTTTTCTTATAATCGTCATAGATAGCATTTCCTTTTGGTATTGTACACGAGAATATTTGTGGATATTTATTTATTCCACCTTCTATCCATTTACTTATAAATCCATTGTAAATACTTGACACTGTATACCCATAACTTAGTTGAGTAAATATAGTACTGATATTGTCGCCTAGTTTTTCAGCAATTTCTTCCCCTATTTTTTGTAAAGAAATTATACTAAGATGTCTATTTGCATTATGGTTAGACGCATTATAGAAATTATTATCCTTACAGTATTTATCTAATAATTGATTTTTGCTATCTAGTCTACTGGTTTTAAAATCTACAAAGAGATCCTTATTAAATAAGCTTTCTTTCCATTTTTGGTTTCTAAATAATGGAATCTTCACAGCTAAGTCATACTCTTTACAAAACTGTATCACCGAGTTAATATAATCATCGGAACCATCTACCAAAAGTCCTTTGTTGTTATGGTGTAGAGCATCCTTCACCATTACTTCAGAAATTCTATCAAATTTATGACCAAATGGATTTGTACCTTCCAGCTTTAAGTATATTTCTCCTACACCTAAATATTTCTCTAGTTTTTTAGCTCTCATTAAGGGGGTTCTTCCTGGTTTATTCAAAAAATCACTCCTTTTAAAATTTAAACTTACTATTCCGACCCATATTTTCCTT
>JAEWHG010000041.1 GCA_023387935.1 Bacillota bacterium | reverse complement strand
ATATTGGTGGATCTGGTGCAACATTATCTTTAATGATTGCAATTTTTATGGTTGTAAAGAAGAGAAAGGAATATAAAGAGGTGGCTAAACTTTCATTTCCACTTGGAATATTCCAGATTAATGAGTCTGTAATGTATGGGCTTCCATTAGTATTAAATCCTATTTTGTTTATTCCGTTTTTATTAGTACCTGGCATATTATCCTTAATTGCTTATATAGCTACGGCTACAGGAATAGTACCAGCAACGTATGTACAAATACCTTGGATTACACCTGTAGGTATTGGAGCATTTTTAGCAACTGGTGCTAAAGGATTCGGTAGTATTATGGCGGCATTGGTATCTATATTAAATTTAGTTGTAGCAACATTGATATATATTCCATTTGTAAAGTTAGCAGATAAACAAGTAAATGAAAGAGAAAAAGAAGGAGTAAAGGGCTAGAAGGGTAAGGGACCATAAAGGTCCCTTCTAGTTAATCTAAAGGAGTTGACTATATGAATAAATCCCTCAAAATAGCTACAATAGGTGGTGGCTCCTCATATACGCCTGAGTTTTTAGAAGGCTTAATAAATAGATATAATGAATTGCCTGTAGATGAATTATGGCTTGTAGATATAGAAGAAGGTTTAGAAAAACTTGAAATTATTGGAGATTTAGCAAAAAGGATGGTAAATAAAGCAAATATACCAATGAAGATATTTACAACGACAGATAGAAAAAAGGCAATGAAAGATGCAGATTTTGTAACAATACAAATTAGAGTAGGACAATTGAAGGCAAGAGCTAAGGATGAAAGGATTCCATTGACCTATGGATTTATCGGTCAAGAAACCAATGGGGCGGGTGGTTTATTTAAGGGATTAAGAACGATACCTATAATATTAGAAATAGCTAATGAAATGAATGAATTATGTCCGAATGGATGGTTAATTAACTTTACAAATCCTGTTGGAATGGTTATGGAAGCCTTAATTAGATATTCAAAGCATAGAAAATTCGTTGGTCTTTGCAATGTGCCTGTAGGTATAGAAAGAGGTATAGCTGAGATTTTAGACATAGATTACGATAGAATAAGAATTGATTTTGCTGGTTTAAACCATATGGTATATGGATTTAATATATTTGTGGATGACCAAAATAGGACATCAGAAGTTTTTGAAAAATACATTGCTAATTCTATTTCAGTTAATATGAAAAACATAGATCCAATGGAATGGGATGAAAGCTTTTTAAGGGCATTAAAGTTAATTCCATGTCCATACCATAAATATTATTATAAGCAGCAACAAATGCTAGAAAATCAATTGGATCAATATAAAAAAGGAATTACAAGAGCCGATGAAGTTATTCAAACAGAATCAGAGTTATTTAATATCTATAAAAATACAGAATTAAATATGAAACCCAAGGAGTTAGAAAAAAGAGGGGGCGCATATTATTCTGATGTAGCATGTAATTTAATATCTTCAATTTATAATAACAAAGGTGATTTGCAGGTGGTAAATACAATTAATAGGGATACGATTAAAGACTTTCCATCGGATTATGCCATAGAAATTAGCAGTTATATTACGAAGGATGGACCAATACCCTATCAATTTATAGAGGAGTTTCCACTGAGTATAAAAGGTTTAATTAATCAAATAAAGGCATTTGAAATACAGGGAGCTGAAGCAGCTGTAGAGGGGAACTATGAAAAAGCACTACTTGCTATGACATTAAACCCTCTTATAGCAAATGATGCATTAGGACATAAGTTACTAGATGAAATGCTTGAAGCTAATAAGGAGCATTTACCGAGATTTTTCACTAAAGAGCTCTATAATGCAAATCGATAAAGGAGAGATTAGAATGGATTTAGAACTTACAATCATAAATATAATCAATTATAGTGGGGAAGCCAGAAGTCTTTGTATGGAAGCCATTGGGTACGCTAAAGATGGAGAGCATGAAAAGGCTAGAAAGTGTATAGAAGAGGCAAATAATAAATTATCAGAGGCACATAAAAATCAAACTTTACTAATACAGGAAGAGGCCAGAGGAGAAGCAAAATCTATATCCCTCCTATTAATCCATGCTCAAGACCATTTAATGAATGCGATTACTGTTAGGGACATGGCAACTGAATTTGTAGAATTGTATCAAATAATAGAAGCATTTAAAGGAGAAAAGAACAATGGTTAGGCTAGGGGTATCTGTTTATCCAGATAAGAGTAATTTAGAGGATAATAAAAAATATTTAAATCTAGCATCAAAATATGGATTTAGCAGGGTGTTTCTGAATTTTTTAACTGTTGAAAATGAAGATATATTAGAAAAATTCAAGGATATAGTTAATTATGGTAGAGATTTAGAGATGGAGATCATAGCAGATGTTGCTCCTAAGGTTTTTAAAGATTTAAATATAGATTATAGAGACTTAAAGATATTTCATGATATAGGACTTACGGGAATTAGGCTCGATATGGGTTTTAGTGGTAATGAAGAAAGTATAATGTCATTTAATCCCTATGGATTAAAGATAGAATTAAACATTAGTAG
This sequence comes from Bacillota bacterium, assembly GCA_023387935.1. Lineage (GTDB taxonomy): Bacteria > Bacillota > Clostridia > Peptostreptococcales > Natronincolaceae > Alkaliphilus_B. The sequence continues at coordinate 6,282 of JAEWHG010000041.1, read as the reverse complement.
CGGAACAAAGTACTTAGACAATGTTATGAGCTATGTACCTAATAAAGAAAATATAATCGGATGTCACAATTTTTATCCTCATAGATATACAGGAATATCTAGAGAACATTTTATGAAATCAACAGAAGAATTTAAGAAATATGGACTTAGAACTGCTGCTTTTGTTTCATCTAATGAAGCAAACTTTGGCCCTTGGGATTTAAATGAGGGCTTGCCTACTATGGAAGAGCATAGAGGATTACCCATTGAGGTTCAAGTCAAGGATTTAATAAATACCGGATTAATCGATGATATTATTATTTCGAACTGCTTTGCTTCTGAAGAAGAGCTCAAGGCTTTAAGTTCAATGAATAGAAATATTTTAGAGTTTAATATAGAGATAGAAGAAAACCTTCCAGAAGCGGAGAAAAATATTTTATTAAATGAGCTTCATTTTAATAGAGGTGATATTTCCGAATATATGATTCGATCTACGCAATCTAGAGTCAAGTATAAAGGCCATGAATTTAGATTAATTAATCCAAAGGATATGGAAAAGGGAGATATTGTGATTGAATCTAGCTTATATGCACATTATGCTGGAGAAGTACATTTAGTTCTAAAACCTATGCAAAACAGTAATCGATCTTCTATTGTTGGAAAGATTGTTGATGAAGAAATATTTTTGATTGATTATATAAAGCCATGGCAAAAATTTAGGTTTAAGCTAAAATAATTTAAAAAATATATAGTCAGGAGATGATACTATGATTGAAAGAGAAATAGTACTGTTAAATGATACAGGATTACATGCTAGACCAGCATCTATGATTGTAAAAGAAGCAACAAAATATATTAGTGAAATAAAAATTATTAAGAATGAAAAGGAATATAACGCTAAAAGTATAATGGGTATATTGAGTATGGGTGCTGTAAAGGGAGATCGTCTTGTAATAAAAGCTATAGGTGATGATGAAGAAAAAGCTGTGAAGGAGCTAGGGGATTTTATTGAAAATAACATAATGGATTAGGAGGAGATCTTTTTGAAAGGCTTAGGAACTTCAGTAGGTATTGGTATAGGCAAGGTTCTAATATATAAAGACCCTGAGATAAAGATTTCTAAAAAAAGTATTTTAAATAGTGAACTAGAAGTAGAAAGATTAAATAAATCTATAAATAAAGCAATAATAGACATCGATCATATATATAATATGACCTTAGAAAAATTAGGGAAAAAGGAAGCTGAAATATTTGTTGCTCATAAGATGATATTGGAAGATCCAGAGTATATTAGTGCTATAAAAGATAAAATATTAGCTGATAAGGTAAATAGCGAATGGGCAGTTAGTGAAATAACGAATTCTTATATTTCACTTTTCAATGAAATGGAAGATGAGTATCTAAGAGCTAGGGCTGCTGATATAAAGGATGTATCGAATAGGGTGTTGAGGGTATTATTAAATGTAGAAAATAAGGATTTATCCTTAATAAATAGAGAAACCATAATTGTAGCCAAGGATTTGACTCCATCAGATACTGCACAAATAAACAAAGATATGGTAGTTGGAATTGTGACAGAAATAGGTGGTCGTACATCACATACATCAATAATGGCTAGAACTATGAATATTCCTGCAATATGTGGGGTAAAAGATATTACAGATATAGCAAAAGAAGATGATTTAATGATTATCAATGGTTCAACTGGTGATATTATTATAAATCCTACCATAGATGAAGTTCTATTATATAAAAAAGAGAAGGAATATTTAGAGAAATTGCAAGAAAGATTAGAGAAAATGAAGGGACAAGAATCTATATCTAAGGATGGATATAAGGTAGAATTAGCTGGGAATATAGGTACACTGCAAGATATAGATAAGGTAATAGAAAATGATGGTGAGGGAGTAGGTCTTTATAGAACAGAGTTTCTTTACATGTATAATGATAAGCTTCCTACAGAAGATGAACAGTTTGAAGCTTATAAAATAGTGGCAGAAAAATTAGAAGGAAAAACCTTAGTGATTAGAACCTTGGACATAGGAGGAGATAAAGATATTCCATATTTAAATATCCCAAAAGAAATGAATCCCTTCTTAGGATATAGAGCCGTAAGATTTTGTCTGGATCATAAAGAAATATTTACCACCCAATTAAGAGCTATTCTAAGGGCTAGTATATATGGGAATATAAAAATAATGTTTCCTATGATCTCAAGTATCGAGGAATTAAGACAATGCAAATTGATACTTGAAGAGGTCAAAGAGGATCTAAGAAAAGAAAATATTAAGTTTATGGAAAATATAGAAGTAGGAATCATGGTTGAAATTCCTGCTGTAGCAGTACATTCAAGGCAGTTTGCTAAGGAAGTTGATTTTTTCAGTATAGGAACGAACGATTTAATTCAATATTCCTTGGCGGTTGACAGAGGGAATCAAGATATATCTCACTTATATAATCAATTTCATCCGGCAGTATTATCCTTAATAAAAATGACGATTGAGAATGGGCATAAGGAGGGGATATGGGTAGGTATGTGTGGCGAAGTTGCAGGTGATGAGAAGCTGATACCAATACTTTTAGCCATGGGATTAGATGAATTTAGTATGAGTGCTGCATCAATTTTAAAAGCTAGATATTTAATTAGGAATACTTCAAAGAAAGAGATAGAAGGTATGTTAGATCATATATTAAATTTACCTACAGCACATGATGTAGAAAAATATATTGATGAAAATATAATAATTAATGCTTTAGATGTGTAGAATAATACGATATAAATATGCAGTGCACAAGTTAAATTTAAATAGTGTATCATATGCTTCCTTAGACCAATGTTTGAGGAAGTTTTTTACTATTATGCTGATAAAGAATTGTTTAGTAAAGCCAAACTGTGTGGCGAAAATATCGCCACACAGCCTGAGCACAAATAGAATACCAGTGAGTCTGATACAATAATTTCTTTTCACTTTATTTTCAATATATAATTGGAAAAATTATATATAAAATTACCGATTCATTTAACTATATAAGCCCCAATAGCCTTACACTCTGAGCAACGATAAAGCATAATACAATACCTGTAATAGTTGGAACTATGAAAGATATCCAAGTCCACTTCCAGCTCTGTGTCTCTTTTCGGATAGTCCATAGAGTAGTACCGCAAGGCCAATGATTTAATGAGAACAACATCATACAAACGGCAGTCAACCAAGTCCAACCATTATTAATAAATAGCTGTCTCATTTCATTTAGGCTATCTAATTCTAGCATAGATCCTTTAGACATGTAGCTCATAATTAATATTGGAATAACGATTTCATTAGCGGGTAGACCTAATATAAAAGCCATTAGAATATAGCCATCTAAACCTAAAAGCTGAGCAAAGGGGTCTAGAAATTGGGCACTATGGGTAAGTAAGCTAGCATCTCCAATAATAATATTGGCCATAGCCCATATTACAAAACCTGCAGGAGCGGCAATTACAACTGCACGACCTAGTACGAATAAAGTACGATCAAAGATAGAGTAAACAATTATTTTTCCTACTTGAGGTTTTCTATAAGGGGGTAGTTCTAAAGTAAAAGAAGATGGTAACCCTTTTAAAATTGTTTTTGACAATAGTTTAGAGATAAATAGAGTAATGATAACACCTAATATGATAGTAGATAATATAGACAATGTAGCTACTATAGAACTGAAATTATCAGCTCCACCGGCAATAAATATGGTGGCTAGGGCAATTAAGGTTGGAAATCGTCCATTACAAGGTACATAATTATTTGTAATAATTGCAATTAACCTTTCCCTTGGCGAATCAATAATTCTACAAGCAATAACACCAGCAGCATTACACCCAAATCCCATACACATAGTTAATGCTTGCTTTCCATGGGCACAAGCCTTCTTAAAATAATGGTCCAAGTTAAATGCCACTCTAGGAAGATATCCTAGGTCTTCAAGTAAGGTGAACAATGGAAAAAATATTGCCATAGGGGGTAACATAACGGATACTACCCATGCCAATGTACGATATATACCTAGTACAAGGATATCGTGTATCCACTGAGGAGTACCAAACGAATTAAAAAATATAGTTAATTGACCTTCAATCCAAAATAGGCCCTTTGCTAACATAGCTGAAGGTACATTTGCGCCTTTTATAGTGATCCAGAAAACAACACCTAAGAGAGCAATCATAATTGGAATCCCAAGAAACCTAGAAGTTAAAACTTTATCTATTTTGCGGTCTAGTTGATTATGGGTCTTATTTTCTAAGGAAACGACCTCTTCACTAATATCTTCAGCAGTTTTAACGATATTAGAAACAATGCGATCTGTTAAATCTTTTAACTCAATATCTTGTTCTCTAAGGTCTTTATGAACAACATTTAATTTTTCATTTAACAATTCATCTTTAGACAAATCAAAATCAAGGTAATTATTCATTGATTCTAGTAATGCATTATCGCCATCAATAAGACGAAGGGATGCCCACTTGCTATTAATTTTATTAGGTACTAATTTATTTATAAGAGGGTCCACCTCTCTAATTGCCGCCTGAAGTAATTCATCATATTTTAAAATTTTAGGATTCGTTTTTATTTCACCTCTAGCAACTTTTTCAACAGTATCTTTAAGTTCATATAACCCTTCACCACTTCTTGCAGTGGTTCCGACTACAGGTACACCTAGGATTTTTTCCAGTCTCTCCAAATCAATACTTATTTTCTTTCTCTTTGCTTCATCTAACAAATTTACACATACTACCACTTTATCTGTAATTTCCATTATCTGAAGTACTAAGTTAAGATTTCTTTCTAAGCAAGTGGCGTCAGCAACAACAACTGTGGCTTGAGGGTTACCAAAGCAAATAAAATCTCTAGCTACTTGTTCCTCTACTGAATTTGCTAATAAGGAATAAGTTCCTGGTAAATCAACTAGCACATACTTTCTGTCCTTATGCGTATATTTACCTTGAGCATTCGTAACAGTTTTACCAGGCCAGTTTCCAGTGTGCTGATTAAGACCTGTAAGACTGTTAAAAACTGTACTCTTACCAGTATTAGGATTACCTGCTAATGCAACTACAATATCATTAGATGATTCTAATTTTACTTCAAACATTTCTTTTAAGGCACCTGTTCCTGTGGATTGACTTGTTAAACCCATGAATAGAACCTCCTTTTTTAATAAATTGACTCAATAAAAATTTTAGATGCTTCTTCTGAGCGTAAAGCAATAACAGCACCTCTAATTTGATATGCTATAGGGTCTCCAGCAGGACTCTTTAATAAAGATTCTACTATTGTATCTTCAATAATCCCTAAATCTAACAGTCTTCTACGGGGATTTCCTACAGCAGTAATTTTTTTGACTTTACCAAAGGAACCAATAGGTAGCTCATGTAAAGGTATTAATTTTTTATTCATAAAAAAACCTCCATTTCTATAAATATTTATAAAATTCTTTCATAAGTTAGTCATAGGAAAGATTTTTTGCTTTAGCAATAATTAAGATATGCATAAAATCATATTTTGGTTACACTTCTAAAAGTAATAATAAAAGGGGATGGAATATTTGAAAAATGAGAGAGAGTTTCATACTGTTAGAGGGTATCAGATGTTAAATGCAGAGAAAAAATTATTAACTTCTAGTATGGAGGATTATATGGAAATGATATATCGTATATGTATGAAAGAAGGATATATTAGAGTTAATCAATTGTCTATAAAACTAAATGTAAGACCATCATCAACAACTAAAGGTGTAAAAAGATTAAGAGAGTTAGGATTGGTTGATTATCCTAAATATGGTATTATTCAACTGACGGAACAAGGCAAGGAAATAGGAGAGTTTCTTCTGAAAAGGCATAGAATCATAGAAGAGTTTTTGAAAAATCTTGGAATAGAAAAGACTTTGCTTAAAGATACAGAAATGATAGAACATGATGTAAGTTTAAATACTTTAAAAAATATACATTTATTAAATGAGTTTTTTTATAGGAATCCTGAAGTTTTCCAAATGTATAAAAAATTTAAAGAAGAAATAGGCAGTCATATGATTTAAAGTAATGTACAGTGGAAATATTTTAAATTACAAAAAATATAAATCTAAAAGACAATATGATTTTGCGTTTACGGATTTATGGCAGGATATTTCTTATGGAATAGTCATATATTTAGAAGTTAAAATACTGAATTGAACAATTAATTATAAAATTTGAATAAATAATTTAAGAATAAGATGAAATAAATCTATAATTGTTGTAGAATATAGGTAGGTATATGAAAAAAATAATAA
>JAEWHG010000179.1 GCA_023387935.1 Bacillota bacterium | reverse complement strand
AATGTATATACTCTTTTATTCCATAGCTTTGTAATGTATCTGGTATATTACCTAATCTATCTGCTCCCACTAATAAAGCTTTCATTTTATATTGCCCCCTTTTGGTTGATAATGATTATCATTTATTTAATTATAATATACCCTAGTATTCTTGTCAACAAACATATAATATATTAAAAATAAAAAATAATAATATATATTTTAATAATTACATAAAAAAGCATCTATATAAAAAAGAGCTATCTTTTAAATGAATTTTTAAAGATAGCTCCTTGTAAAAAGTTATTCTTTTATATTAATTTTTATACTTAATTCATCTAACTGTTTTTCTTCTGCAAATGTTGGCGCATTCGTTAGTGGGCATGTAGCATTTTGAGTTTTAGGGAATGCTATTACCTGTCTAATATTATCTTCCTTTGCTAAGATCATAACTAATCTATCTAGACCAAAGGCAATTCCACCATGTGGAGGTGTACCATATTTAAATGCATCTAAAAGGAAACCAAACTTTTCCCAGGCTTCTTCTTCACTAAAACCTAAAGCCTTAAACATTTTTTGTTGAAGATCTGATGAATAAATTCTTATACTTCCCCCACCAATTTCATAACCATTTAATACAATATCATAGGCCTTAGCTCTAGCCTTTTCTGGATTAGATTCTACAAGCTCGATATCTTCATCCATAGGAGATGTGAAAGGATGGTGTTTAGCTACATAGCGACCATCTTCTTCGTCATATTCAAATAATGGGAACTCTGTAACCCAAACAAGCTTAAATTCATCTTTATTAAGGAGATTTAATATTTTAGCAACTTCACATCTTAGATGTCCTAGAGAGTCATATACTATCTGTGTTTTATCAGCAACAAACAGAACCAAATCTCCAGCTGCTGCATCTGTAGCCTTTAATAGAGTCTCCATCTCTTCGTCTGTAAAGAATTTAGCAATTGGTGAAGTAACGCCTTCCTCTGTCACTTTGATCCAGGCTAAACCTTTAGCTCCATAATTTTTTACATAGTCTTCTAGCTTTGTAATATCTTTTCTACTAAATTTATCTCCATGTCCTTTAATGTTGATTGCTTTAACAGCACCACCATTTTCAATAGCAGATGTAAAAACTTTAAATCCACATTTTTTTACTATGTCGCCTACATCAACTAATTCAAAACCAAATCTTACATCTGGTTTATCAGATCCGTAACGCTCCATTGCTTCTTTGTAAGTCATTCTATCAATAGGTAGAGGTATATCTATATTCATAACTTCTTTAAATACAGTCTGTAATAATTTTTCATTAGTTGCAATTACGTCATCTACATTAACAAATGACATCTCACAGTCTATTTGAGTAAATTCTGGTTGTCTATCCGCTCTTAAATCTTCATCTCTAAAGCATTTTACGATTTGGAAATATCTTTCCATACCTGATACCATTAAAAGCTGTTTAAATAACTGTGGCGACTGTGGCAAAGCGAAAAACTTGCCTGGATTTACTCTACTTGGTACCAAGTAATCCCTTGCACCTTCAGGTGTTGTTTTTGTGAGCATAGGCGTTTCTATTTCTAAAAATCCTTCGTTGCTTAAAAAATTTCTTACAACCTGAGCTACCCTATGTCTTAGTATTAAGTTGTTTTGCATTGTAGGTTTTCTTAAGTCTAAATATCTGTATTTAAGTCTAAGATTCTCCGAAACATCATCGTCATCTTTAATGTAAATAGGTGGTGTTTGAGATTGATTTAAAATTTCTATTTCTTCTGCAAATACTTCAATATCGCCTGTTGCCATATTTGGGTTTTTAGATTGTCTTTCATGGATTTTTCCCTTTATCGTAACTACGTATTCAGAACCTAATTTTTCAGCCTCTTTAAAAGCTGTTTCAGACACATCATTATCAAAAACGATTTGCATAATCCCTGTTCGATCTCTTAAATCCACAAATATTAAACCACCTAAATCTCTTCTTTTTTGCACCCATCCAGATAATGTTACCACATCACCAATATTTTCTATATTTAGAGTTCCACACATGCGGGTTCTTTTTAAATTCATATAATTACCTCCTATTTAAACTTTCTTTAATTATAGTAGCTACATCATTTAAATCAACTTCTGCCTCTACACTATTTACCATGTCTTTTAATTTTGCTACTCCTTTAGATAACTCTTCATCACCTATTACAACTGTATATTTTGCCATTACTTTGTTCGCATATTTAAATTGTGCTTTTACACTTCGATCTAAATGATCTTTATCTGCTACTAACCCTTCTTTTCTTAAGTTATTCAGTAACTTAAAGCCTTCATAAGATGCTGACTCACCCATGGTTACTATGAACGCATCCAATCCTTCTGGCTTAGGAATTTCAATACCTTGATCCTCTAATGCTAGTATAGCTCTTTCTATTCCCATTCCAAAGCCTACACCAGGAGTGCTAGGTCCTCCGCAATCCTCTACTAATTTGTCGTACCTTCCACCACCACATATTGTTCCTTTTTTACCAGCTTCATCTGTTATGATCTCAAAGGCAGTTTTAGTATAGTAGTCTAATCCACGAACAATTCTTGGGTCCACTGTATAATTCAGTCCAGCTGCTTCTAGATATTTTTTTAGAGCTTCAAAGTGGTCGCTACATTCGTCACATATATGATCTAGCATAAGAGGTACTTCTACTAGCTCTGCCTGACAGGAATCAGATTTGCAATCAATAATTCTAAGAGGATTCCTTTCAAATCTATTTTGACAGGTTGCACATAGCTTATCTAATCTGCTTCTTAAGTACTCCTTAAGAATTTTATTGTATTCTGCTCTACATTTTGGACAACCCACACTATTTATTCTTAATTCTAATTTTTTAATACCAAAGGTTTCATAAACAGTCATTGCTAAATTTATAACCTCAGCATCTATAGAGGCACTGGATGATCCGAAAACCTCAACACCAAATTGGTGATGCTGTCTTAACCTTCCTGCTTGAGGTCTTTCATATCTGAAAACTGGTGTAATATAGAACATTTTTGTAGGCTGTGTATCTGCATAAAGCTTATTTTCAATAAACGACCTTGCTACTGGAGCTGTCCCTTCAGGCTTTAATGTAATGTTTCTGTCTCCACGATCTGTAAATGTATACATTTCTTTTTCAACAACGTCTGTAGTGTCTCCTACGCCACGTTCAAATAACTCAGTATGCTCAAATATAGGCGTCCGTATTTCTTCAAATCCGAAGCGTTTAGCTACTTCCTTTACTACACCTTCAACGTAGTGCCACTTATAGGCCTCACTTGGCAGCATATCCTTTGTACCTCTAGGTCCTTTTGTTAGCAAATTAATTACCTCCATTCTATAGTATATACCTTATATTTTATTAAATTTGAATACACAAAAACCTCTACATCCCTAAATATAGATTAAGGGACGAGAGGTTTAATTCCCGCGGTACCACCCTAGTTGGATTATATCCCACTTTACCATTAACGCAGGTTCACGGATTTTCCTACTAAATTTCAGAAAATCTACTCCTAGGTGTCTTCACTAAGTTCACTGTATCGAGCTTCCACCGTCCTCGATTCGCTAAAACATGAATCTTAATTACTTTTCCTAATCATTGTAATTCGTTATGATTTTATTTATTATATATTTATTCCTAAATATTGTCAATAAAAAATTTTTTCTTTCTTTCAATCATTTCCTCTACTCTATCTATATAGTGCTCTAAATTCTTAACGTTCGGCACTCTTTCAAGTCTATTTTCCTTAGGAAATGTGAACTTAGAAGCACCTCCAGCCCCTAGTGCAATTATTGTCTGTTTTTCTTCCATAATTTGAATATTGTATATACATTCATAACCAGGCTTTGAATACCCTATATTTTCAAGATTGCCAACCATATGTTTTTGCCTGTACATATAGTAAGGCTTTAGACCCATATTTTCAGCATAATCCTGGGTAATTTGCAGCATACCCATTACTTCCTGTTGCTCAGCTAAAGTATATTTCTCTTCCTGATCCTTTAATCTTGAAGCCCTTTTAATGGCAAGGGTATGGACCGTTAAATTACTAGGAGAGAGCTTTTTTATTTCCTTCATGGTGTGTTCTACCATACCTTTATTTTCTCCAGGTAGCCCAATTATAATATCCATATTAATGTTTTCAAATCCAATTTCAGCGGCTACTTTATAGGATTTAATTAAATCTTCAACACTATGTTCTCGTCCTATTTCCTTTAAGGTACAATCGTTCATGGTTTGAGGATTAATGCTCAATCTAGTAATTTTAGAATCCTTTAGAAATTTTAGTTTGTCATAATCTATTGTATCCGGTCTTCCTGCCTCCACTGTAAACTCTTCAAGACACTCTAAATTTATATTCGCATTTATTGCATCAAATATACGGGCAAATTGCAGAGCAGTGAGGGTGGTTGGTGTGCCACCGCCAATATAAATTGTTTGAACCTTTTTACCCGCATCTTTAATTAACTTTGCTACACCTTCTATCTCTTTACAAAGTGCCTCTACATAGGAATCTACTAAATGAGACGATTGCTTTAAAGAATTGGAAGGAAAGGAACAGTATAAACATCTCGTTGGACAAAATGGTATACTAATATACAAGCTAACCTTTGTTTCGTCAATAGGGTATACAAATTTATGCTCTGTTTTAGCAACATCTAATAGCAGTCTAGCTTTACTAGAATCTATACAGTATTCTTTCATTAAAATGTTTAGAATATCATATTCGCTGAATTTCTTTTCTAATAGCTCATGAACGATCTTAGTAGGTCTAATACCTGTCAAAATGCCCCAAGGCACTTCAAGTCTCTTGTTTTTCTGAAGTAATTTAAAAATACTTTTTTTAACTAGCCTTTTAATGATCTTCGTTGTATCTCTATGGCTAATATTGTCTAGTACTTCTTCTATTATTTCCACTTCACCATTAAATTGAGTTGTAACAGTTGCCTTGTTATCTTCAATAGTTACCGTACTAATCAATGTAGTTTTTTTATCGTCTGAATTTCCATTAATCCCTGTTTCCTTTGACTCATATGAATCAACAGAAATAATTTCTATTTCGCTTTGCTTGTAAAATAACTTTAATAACTCTTGTATTTCATGCTCATGATTATGTCCTATACATATAACTTTAATCATAAATTTTCACTTACCTTACATATGGATTGGTAATTTTTTCAATTCTAATAGTAGTAGCAGGACCATGACCTGGTAAAACTGTTATCTCTTCGTCTAATATCAAAAGCTTATTTTTAATTGAATCGATCAGTTGATTATGATTTCCACCGTCTAAATCGCTTCTACCTATGGAGTTGGCAAACAATGTATCTCCACTTAACAAGATATTGTCAACCTGAATACATATTCCTCCTTGGGTATGCCCTGGAGTATGTATAATTGAAAGCTTAAGGTCTCCTAAGTCTAATATATCTCCATCATTTACAAAAAAATCCGGTTCTGTTTCTATTTTTTTCCCATTTATTGAAATCGAAAGATTAATATTGCTATCTTTTAGCATGTAAAGATCATTTTTATGCATATATACGGGAGCTCCTGTTTTCTCTCTTAGCTCCATTAAACCACCTATATGATCCCCATGTGCATGAGTTAATATAATATATTCTAACTCAAAATCATTATTTTCTAATACTGAAATAATTTTATCTACGTCTCCACCGGGATCAATTACAGCAGCTTTACTAGTTTTGTCATCTCCTACAACATAGCAATTAACTGCATATGCGCCTGCTGGAATTTTTTCTAAAAACATATAATCCCTCCTAAAATACTTTTTTACTGTCAATAAGCATGGTTACTGGGCCATCATTAACTAAATGAACCATCATATGCGTTTGGAATACACCTGTTTCTACCTTCACATCTAAGTTTTCGCACTCTGATATAAAAGCTTCATAAAGTTCGTCTGCCATTTCTGGTCTGGCAGCTTCAGTAAAGCTAGGTCGTCTTCCTTTTCTACAATCCCCTAAAAGGGTAAATTGTGAAACTGCAAGAAGCTTTCCTCCTATATCCTTAACAGATAAATTCATTTTCTCATCATCATCTTCGAATATCCTTAGATTTACAATTTTTTCAGCCATGTATTTTACATCTTGAATTGTATCTTCCTTCGTTACCCCTAAAAAAATTAAAAGTCCTCTGTCAATAGCTCCAGTTGTTTGATCACCAACGACTACTTTTCCTTCAGATATTCTTTGAACTACTGCGCGCATAGCTGCCTCCAATCTAGGTCGTTACTCTATATATATCCATAACACCTTGTAATTTTTTTAGTTTTTGCATTAATTTATCTAAATGATCTATATCATTAATTTCTAAAACCATATTAAATACAGCTGTACGTTCCTTTGT
>JAEWHG010000191.1 GCA_023387935.1 Bacillota bacterium | reverse complement strand
GTTGGTGTGCTTAATTTACCACTAGCAATTGGATATTTCTTTATTAGTTCATTTCCATTTATTAAATATAATCTCTTTTCAGAAATATCTATTAGAACTTTTAATTCCTCATATTCCGGATTTTCATTAATCATTTTATTTTCCCATGCTATATACTCTATATATTCAGTGTATCCTAGAACCTCTTTATCATCTCTTACTTTGTTTTTAATTAAGTACATATTCTTATTAGCTAAAAATATAACTACAATGCATAACACAGATGTTATTATTAAAATTATCCTTTTAAGCATTTCATCCCCTCCATATTTTAATTATATGCATAGGGACAATCTTGTCATACAAAGAAAAAACACATACTTCCCGATAATATATACGTAAAGCATATTATTAGAAAATATGTGTTTTTATATTAATTTGTATCATTATATCCAAAACATATATACGAATGAACTAATATTTTTACCTTTGACTATTATATCTATCAATATTTTCATCTGTTAAAAAGTTATAGGCATTATTAATTTCCTGAAATCTTTGCGTCGCATCAGGTAGTTTACTTAAGTCAGGATGATGCTCTTTAGCCTTCTTTCTATAGGCTGACTTTATAGTATTTTTATCCGCCGTATAGCTAACACCTAGAACATCACAGCTTTTTTCATATTCATATTTAAAGCTAGATGTTGGGTTAGTATATGCATTTCCACTTCCATATTGACTATATCCACCTTGATCTCCATAGAAATTCTGTTGGTTATAGAAACTCTGTCTAAGTCTTTCTTCCCATTCTCTTTGCTGCTGATAATAACGCTCCTGCTCTCTTCTAATTTTTTCTTCTTCTGCTTTTTTAAATTCCTCTCTATATGCACTAAAGGATTTATACCTATATTTAGTATCATCTATTAGATAATTCGCTGTATTATCTAAATATTGCCTTACTATATTTCTTATATCCTTAATATAAGATGCAAGTTTTCCACCAAACATAAGAAATCCCAGCATAAATAGAATAATTGGCATTGCAACGGGACTAAAGATAAGATTTAGACTTAAATTAAAGAAAAGTAGTACAAACAAACAGCCTCCCATACTTACTAGAGCTAAGCATCCTTTTAAAAATCCACTGATATAAAATACTATGGTCTCTATAAGATTTATTATAATATCTAATATGAATGAAATCCCTCTAGAAACATAGCTAAGCATTTTCCCTAATAGCTTCTTTACTAGCCTCATCGCTAATTACTCCTCGCCATATACAAATTATTTTTAAATATTAAGTAGTTTTAGTAAATTTCTCCCTACATTTAGGACAAGTTACTACTACTTTTCCTTTTCCCCTAGGAACTCTAAGTATCGTTTTACATTTAGAACATTTAAAGTGTTTGTGAGTTTTTGAATCCTGCAATCTGCGCTGCAGCCTATTTAACTTACCATAAAGAGGACTTAAAAACATAGAAAACTTGTAGTTTTCCATTCTACGTTTTTGTATATCCTTTGAAAACATTCTATATAAAGATATAAACAGTGGAATATAGCTTAAAGTATTAATGAACCCCATACCTGTCAGTCCAGCTATTATAGCCAAAATAATAGATAACCATAATAAACCTGTAGATAACTGATCGACTCCATATCTACCATACATAAATTTTCTCAACCAATTCATTTTATCTACCCCTTAAATGTAATATAAAAGTAATTATATCATATTATTAAGTTAGTTTTTAATTTTTTTACAGAATTTTTATAGATATATTAAAATAATTAATAATAGAATTGCATATAAAAATAGTGTCTAAATCATTACTATTTAGACACTATTTTATCATAAGTATTTATTTTGAAACATCCACTCCATTTATCTTTAAATGAGCATGGAATATTCCTAGACCAGTAGGAACCATTTCCTTATTTGTCCAGGTTTCTAAATTCCATATTCCAGATTCTCTGAGAGCTCTAGAGCAGTGAACAAAGGCCTCCTCTACATCAACTCCTATGCCTAGAAGTGGAATATTGTCCTTTAGCTCCATTTTCTTAAGAATCTCTTCATCCTTAATAACTGTAGCTCTACCGTTTACACGCAAAACCTCTTCAACTCCTGGAACAATGAAAACAAGTCCGATATTAGGATTTGATAAAATATTTAAATGAGCATCTTGTCTTTTATTTCCTTGTCTATCTGGAATAATTAGCTGATTCTCATTTAAAATCTTCACACATCCCTCTAAATCACCTCTAGGAGATACATCGCATTTACCTTCAGCATTACAAGTTGAAATAAAAACGATTGGTGACGCCGATATAAATCTTTTACATTCTTCGTCTATCATTGATATACTCTTCTTAACTATAAATTCATGAGGAAATCCAACAATATCTCTAAGCTCCTCCTTTGAAGAAACAGCCATTTTAGAAAAATCGATTAAATTCATTGTCATTCTCCTTTGTATATAAAATAAAGCTTAATATATTAAAGTTGCCATTAAAGTATATAACATTCCTACTACATTGTATAAAAAAGTAGTAGATGTTAATTTCTACTACCTTATCTTAGTATACGAAACACTAGATCATTATATTTTAACGTGATGTCTACCCTTTGGAATTATAAATGGTGTTCCCGAAACAGGATCACTGATAACTGAACAATCAAGATCAAAAACTTCCTTAATTAGTTCCTCATCGATTATTTCAGAAGGTGAACCCTCAGCAATTAATTTACCACTGCGAAGAGCAAATATATAATCTGCATATCTAGCAGATAAATTAATATCGTGTAGAACCATTACAATGGTAGTTCCTTTTCTTCTATTTAAATCAGTAAGTAAGTCCAATATCTCTACCTGGTATGTTATGTCTAAGTATGTTGTAGGCTCATCTAAAAGTAAAATCTCAGTATTCTGAGCCAGAGCCATGGCTATCCAAACCCGCTGTCTTTGTCCACCAGATAACTCATCTACTGATCTATTCGCAAGATCTGTTATCCCCATAATCTCCAAAGCTTCTTCTACAGCATCGTAGTCCGATTTGTCTAAGCCCTTTAAAAAGGATTGGTATGGAAATCTTCCTCTACTTACTAAATCAGCAACAGTTATACCTTCAGGTACGATTGGAGCCTGTGGTAAAAGTCCTAGAGAGCGAGCTAATTCCTTAGATGGGATCTGACTGATTTTTTTTCCGTCCAATGTTATATCTCCTGAAATAGGTTGTATCAAACGAGCCATAGTTTTCAGCAAAGTAGATTTTCCACAGGCATTAGCACCGATAATAACGCTAATTTTATTCTTTGGAATAAGTATACTGATATCATCATTAATAATTTTTTTATCATATCCAGCAAATATATTATTTGCTTGTAGTAATTTTGATGTATTCATGCTGAACCTCCTGATTTGTTGACACGTACTAATAATAATAATAAATATGGTGCTCCTAGTATTCCTGTTATAACACCTACTGGAAATTTAGTATTAAATGCAAACTGACCGATTAAATCTGCACCTAAAACCAGTATAGCCCCTACCAATCCAGAAGGAAGCTCATTAGATGAGCCATGACCTACTAGCTTAGTTGCTATAGGTCCAGCTAAAAATGCAACAAAGGATATGGGACCCGTTACAGATGTAGCAAAAGCAATTAAAAGCACCGAACTTAAAATTAACATCAGTCTAGATTGATCTGTGTTAAGTCCAAGAGTAATAGCTGACTCTTCACCTAATTCAAGTATCTTTAGATGTCTGCCTAGAAAGAGCACTAGACTTCCAAATACCAATACTACTATGAAGATTCTAGGAATACTATCCATTTGGACTCCATTTAAGCTACCATTCAGCCATCTATAGGCAGCAGGCACATCATATTGGGATGCCTTTAATAATAAAAATGAAATTACCGCATTTAACATAGCTTGTATTCCTATACCTACTAAGATGAGCTTACCTCCTGAAAAACGTCCAGCTCTAGAAATCATATATATAAATAATGCAATGAATAATCCAGAAACAACGGCAACTCCAGAAACAATGGTACCACTAAGCTTTAAAATTAGTATACATATCATAGCACCAACGCTAGCACCTGCTGATACACCTATAACGTCAGGGCTCGCCAGAGGGTTTCTAAGTATTGTTTGAAATGTGCTTCCGGCTATACCAAATGCCATCCCTACTAAAAGTCCAGCTAACATCCTAGGTAAACGTATCGTACCTATGGCAAAGGTAGCTCCTTTTATTTGCTCACCTAGTAAAACTTTGATTGCCACATCCATAGAATAAATCGTATTACCAAGTAAAAGCATTAAAGCGCAAAGAGCAAGAGTTATAATAGCTAGGATACTGGTGGCAAATATCCAACGACGTTTTCTTTTAAGATATCCTGATTTAACAATGTTCATATCATTCCCCATCATAAAGCTCGCACCTTCGCTCTCATTGCAATTATTATAAGTATAGGCGCACCAATAAATGCTGTAATGATACCAGCCTCAACCTCACTTGGACTGCCTAAAAGTCTACCAATTACATCTGCAAATACTAATAGTACTGCACCACCCACTGCTGACATAGGTATAATTCTTTTTAAATTAGGCCCACATAAAAGCCTAACTGTATGAGGAACCATGATTCCAACGAAGCCAATAGGACCTGCTAAGGCAGTAGTTGCTCCACAAAGAAGAACTCCTGCAAGAGCTGCTACCAGTCTTACAACACCTGTACGAACTCCTAAGCCTGTTGCCATATCATCCCCCATAGATAAAGCATCTAAGGATGGTGTTAAAAATACTGCTATCAACAATCCAACTACAATGAAGGGTAGAACTGATAAAATACCTTCCCAAGTAGCTCCTCCTATGCTTCCTACCTGCCAAAAACGAACCGTAGTCATTATATCGTTCCGTGGCAAAATAATAGAGCTTACTAGGGATGATAGCGCAGCACTAGTAGCCACCCCTGCCAATGCAAGTTTTATAGGTGTTGCACCACCTTGACCCATGGAACCAATACTATATACAAATATAGATGTAAGGGCTGAACCAATCAAAGCAAATACTATATATTGACTAGATGTACTTATTTGAAAAAACGCAATTCCGCCAACTACAAATAAAGTAGCTCCTGTATTTACACCAAGAATACTCGGGTCCGCAATGGGATTACGAGTAATTGATTGCATAAGTGCTCCAGACACGCCAAGAGCTGCTCCGGCAATAATGCCGAAAACAGTTCTTGGAATTCTTTCATAAACCACAATTTCATTAATAGTTGTTTTTCTAGAATATATTAAAGTTTCTATTACCTCAGCAAAACTTATGAATCTTGCTCCAAAGGCCAATGAAACAAGGATAGCTAGACTTAAAGCCGCAACACTAACAACTATTAAAGTGCCGATCTTTGGTTTATTCATTTACCTTGTCAGCTGCCTCTCCAATAATGCTTAAATACTCATCGATTGTGGCTGGAATTGAAAGTGCACTTGGTGTTCCTGATGCTGCTAAAGGTGTTCCATCTGGTATTACAGCTATAGCACCATTTTTAACTGCTGGAATAGTTCCAATTAACGGATCTGCCTGTAATGTTTCTACGAGTGTTTCGCTTCCGTATGCTACGATAATGTCTAAGTCACTAATTAAGTCTACGTTCTCAGCACTGATTTCTAAAGCAAATGAGTCAGAGTCCTTAGACAACTCCTTAAGACTTTCTGGGAATAGCATTCCTAGGTCTGTTAAATAGGCTGCACGAGGATCCTTAGTTAAATAGATATAAAACTTACCTAGATCTGCTTCATTGAAATAAAAGAATGCAGCAGTTTTTCCTTCTATTTGTGGATACTCAGCTACTTTTGTCTCAATAAGTTCTTCTAATTCTTCAACCAAAGCTTCACCCTCTGCTTGCATACCCATTCCTAGAGAATCCATTAGAATTTGATCTCTCCAAAGTGTTTGCCATGCAAATTCTGGATAAGCAACAACAGGAGCGATTTGGCTTAATAAATCATATTCTTCTTGAGTAATTCCCGAATAAGAAGCAAGGATTACATCTGGCTGAGAATCGCTGATAGCTTCAAAATCTAATCCTGCTGTATCTTTGTATATAACTGGATTTTCTACACCTAATTCCTTAAACTTAGCTGCAGTCCATGGTAAAAGTCCACTTCCATCTGTTACTCCATAGTTAGCTTCAGAAGTACCTACCGGTACTACTCCTAATGCTAGAGGAACGTCTTGATTTCCCCAAGATATTGTTGCAATTCTTTCTGGCTTACTTTCTAATACAGTCTCACCAAAAGCATGCTTGATAGTGATTGGATATTCTGATATTGTTTGCTCAACTTGTTGCGTTTGATCCTGTGTATTTGATGGTGTTTCAGTAGCCGAACAACCTGTTAATACAACTACAGATACCATAGCTATTGAAATAATTGATTTAAGTTTGTTAAATTTCATTATGTATCCTTCCTTTCGGTTTAATTATAATTTTGTTTTCGATACTACTATTTCATGTATTAATACCGATTTTCATTATACATTGATAATGATTCTTAGTCAATTATTTAATAGTAAATCCAATTTTTACATAGAAATATTTTTAAAATAAAATTCCAAATAATAGAAGAGGATGACTGGGTCATCCTCTTCTATCATTATCTATCAAAGATACGTATTCTATATAACCATCTTAGATTTAATATGTTTTATTCCTAAATATCCCATGAGAATATATAAAATAATACGATACCTATAGCTCCAGAATCAATAACTGCAAGTATAAGATAAATTTTAAACCTTTTAATTAAGTTTCGTATTATAAATACTACATCTTCTGTTTTGCCATAGTTGCGATCTCTTGTAATCGTGGCATAGCATAATGAAAGAAATCTTGGAATCCTTCACAGAATACATTCTCTCCAAAGCTTCCATCCTTCAACTGTTCCTTGTTTCTCTTACATCCTCCACGACAAAGGTAAAAATATTGACACTCTTTACATTTATCATTATGGGCTAAAGAAGAGGTAATAAAGCCATTAGTCTCTCGCTGTTTGTCCATCTGCTGGTAAGATTCAGTACTCATATTACCTAACTTGTACTGATCCAGCACATAGAAGTCACAAGGGTATACTCCCCCATCCGCCTCAACTACATACTGAGTTGAGCACGCACCTGCCATATCGCAGGATTCAGGAGGATACCCTACTAACATAGCAACAAGATTTTCAAAGTAACGGATGTAAATATAGTTGCCATTTTTTATATCCTGATACCACAAATCAAATAGGGTTTTCAAAAACTCTCCATACTGCTTAGAGTTCAAGGAAAACTCCATTTCTCCCTGCTGAGTTTCTAACGGATCAAGACAAGGTATAAACTGAAGATATCTAAGATTATTCTTTTTATAAAAATCATATATCCCATCAATATTTGTTGCAGTTTTAGCATTGACTACTGTAAGAACATTGAACTCCACTTTATACTTATTTAGCAATGCTACACTTTCCATAATTCTGTTGTGGGTACCTTTGCCTTGGGTATTCATGCGATAAGCATCATGAGTACTCTTTGTACCGTCAATAGACAATCCCACTAAAAAATGATTTTTCCCAAAGAAATCCGCCCACTCCTCATTAAGCTCATACCCATTGGTTTGAATAGAGTTGAAAATTGTAAGTTTTTTATAGTTATATTTTTTTTGATATTCTATAACTTTTTTAAAAAAATCCAATCCTGCAAGAGTTGGCTCTCCCCCCTGAAACACAATAGAACACATCCCATCCGCATACTCTAAAGTTTTACGAATGGTATTTTCTAATGTTTCAAGCTTCATGATGCCGTAAGATTCCTGTTGACGATTCTTAGCTACGTCTTTATAAAAACAGTATTTACAGTGCATATTGCATAATCCTGATGCTGGTTTAATCATTATACTTAATGGTGGCATTGGTTTCTCCTCTCGTTTATTAAAATTTTTCTACTCCATCTATGGTAACTCTTGCATAAATTAAAGGAGTGATCTGAGGTTGTTCTGCACCAATGTTCATTGCTTGTTTTAGCATTTCCTCAGCAGTTTTAACTGCATTTTCTCTAGATGTATATAACACTGCAAGTGGCTGACCCTTACTTACCTTATCCCCTAATTTTGCCTTTAAAATAATGCCTGCACTATAATCAATAGTGTCTTCCGTATTCTCTCTACCTGCCCCTAGTACAACAGAAGCAATTCCACAACGCTCGGTATCCATCGCTGTAATCCAGCCATCCTTGTCTGCTAGAACTTCATAAACAATAGGCGCCTTCTCAAATAGGTCAGTATTATCAATAACTGATACATCTCCACCTTGAGCCGCAACCATCTCTTTAAATTTAATAAATGCTTTTCCACTTTCTAAAGCATCTTTTGCCATACTCATACATTCCTGTAAATCACCTTTTCCTGCAAGATACAGCATATCAGCAGCAAGGTTCAAGCAAATATCAGTAAAGTCATCCGGTCCATTACCCTTTAAAGTATTTACTGCTTCAATTACCTCCAAGGAATTTCCGATTGCATTCCCCAAAGGTCTATCCATATCGGTGATTAAAGCAACTGTTTTTCTTCCTACATGTTCACCAATGGACACCATTGTCTGAGCAAGCTCAATGGAAGCATCAATTGTTTTCATAAATGCGCCACTACCTGTCTTAACGTCCAGTAAAATAGCATCAGAACCAGCCGCAATCTTTTTGCTCATGATACTCGCTGCAATTAGAGAAATATTGTCCACAGTTGCAGTAACATCTCTGAGAGCATACAACTTTTTATCAGCCGGAGCAAGATTTCCTGTCTGTCCTATGACACTTACTCCAATATTTTTTACAATATTAAAGAAGTCTTCCCTTGCAATAGATGTTGTAAGATTTGGTATAGATTCTAGTTTATCCAATGTTCCACCTGTATGCCCAAGTCCACGACCAGACATTTTGGCAACAGGAGCTCCACAGGAAGCAACAATCGGACCTATTACCATAGTGGTTTTGTCTCCTACACCTCCTGTACTGTGCTTGTCAACCTTAATTCCAGGAATTGAAGATAGATCTACCATATCACCTGATTGTGCCATATATTGAGTCAGTACAGAGGTTTCATGATCATTCATTCCTTGAAAGTATACTGCCATCATAAAAGCTGAAGCTTGATAATCTGGAATTTCTCCTTTGGTATATCCCTCAACGAAGAATTTGATTTCTTCATCCGTAAGAACTTCACCGTTTCTTTTCTTCATTATCACATCATACATTCTCATGATTAACCCTCATTTCTATTCCTTAATAAGCTTCTATAATACCTTTTCAGGATCATTCGTCTTTGTCTGCCATTTTTCAAGTCTTGCCTGCATGTCTTTAAGAACCTCTGCATATTCTGCATCATCAATAAGGTTTTTTAACTCAAATGGGTCGTCTTTTAAGTTATATAGCTCATTTACATGATCTTTTGTATGAATGTATTTATAATCACCATGTACAATCATTCTACCAATAACTTCTTCTCCATAACCATGACCATGGGTTTCAGATAGAATATCCTCACGCCACTCATTCGTTTTACCTGTCACTAAAGGTAATAAACTTTCACCATGAACAGGGTTTTTTGTAAATTTAGTACCTGCTGCATCTAACATTGTAACAGGGAAATCTACTGTACTAACATATTCATCCCTTACTTGTCCAGCAGGTATTTGTCCTTTCCAGCTCATTGCTAATGGTATTCTAACTACCTCTTCAGATAAATAAGAACCTTTATCAAAATGTCCTCCGTGACTAGCAAGGGCATCACCGTGATCTGTTGTCCATATGATTAGTGTATTCTCATCAAGTCCTAGCTCCTTAAGTTTATCAATAATCATTCCACCTGCTGCATCAACCATAGAAATATGCGCAAAGCAATATTTTACAATTTCCTTCCATTCTTCCCATGGAACTGGACTTGGAATTACAAGTTTATCGTCTTGTCCAAAAGGTAAACTTCTCTCTCTATGATAAAATTCAGGCTTACCCTCCAAATTACTTCTAAAACTACCGTACTCAGGCACATCAATATCCTCATACATATCTAAAAACTCTTGAGTAGGAAAATGTGGTTGATGTGGTCCCCAGAAATCTACCCTTAAAGAAAATGGCTTACCATCTTTTTCTTTTGCTAATTTTTCTAGTTGCTCACATGCAAGATTTGCAAGGAAGAAGGACTCATGAGTTTCCTTTGGTGTAGTAGTTACACCAATAGCATGCTCTCCACACCAAGAAGATTCACATTGATAGTCCGCGCCTTTCTTCAATTTTAAGAAGAACCCTTGATCTTCAAATACTGGAATATCAAACACCTTTTCAATATGATGTATTGCTTTTGGCAGATTGTATCGCTTAAGATAGTCAGCATAAGCATCACTTATATAAGGGTTCCCGTAGTCAGTCTCTGAATATCCTTCACATTGATGATCATTGGCAGCCCCTGGTCCTGCATGCCATTTACCATAATAATAGTTTTGGTAGCCTGTATCTGCAAGAGTATTTAAATATACCTCGTGGTTGTAATCAGGATCAGTATAGTTATGAGTCTGACCATGGGTGTGAGGAAACAATCCTGTAAGCAGAGTTCTTCTAGTTGGTCCACATAATGGTGTTGCACAATATACATTCTTAAATTCAGCACCCTCTTGAGCTAATTTATCAAAATTTGGACGTTTAGGCTTTGTTCCTTGATCCCAGCCCCATCTATAATAAGCCTGATGATCGTTATGTATAAATATAATATTCGGTTTTTTATTCATTTCTTCCACTCTCCTAATAAGTTATAGTTTTAATAAAGTATATTATTTTTCAGGTTTAGGATGGCTAACTGATCCACCCTCCAAGCAAGTGCAAGGGACCACTATAAACTCCTCGTAGTCCTTATCTCTACCTTCAATCATATCAATTATTTTCTTTGTACCTCTTTTTCCTATTTCATACCTAGGGGTCATAATCGTAGTAAGATTCGGTGTAGTAAAGTTTACATAGGGAATACCGTCAGAACCAATAATAGATAGTTCCGATGGCACCTTGATTCCAAGCTGATCTGCAGCTTGAAGAATACCCAATGCCATCATGTCATTAATTCCATATATGGCTGTAATTTCAGGGTGCCTAGTTAAAAGGTCTATTGCATTTTCTTTTGCCTTATACATATCAATTTCTGAATGTATTATATAATCTTCATTATATACACCATATTCCTGTACAACTCTCTTAAACATACTAGGACGATGCTGATTCATCCATGACTCCTTGGGAGCTGTAAGCATTGCAATCTGTTTGTGTCCTAAAGCGATTAATCTAGTAATAGATTGACAAACCTGGTCATCGTCCTTAAAAGCCACAATTGGGATTCCACAGCCCTCTAAATTTCGTGTCAAGGAGACAATTTGTGTTCCCCTATCCATTAATCTGTGTAGTTCATCAATATAGGCCTGTTCAGGATTCACAGAAACAGAAACTAGAATCCCATCAACATCTCGCCTGCTAAATGCTCTTAAACATTGAATCGTATTTTCAACACTTAATTCTGCGTTGCATATAAAAATATCATATCCATATTGCCTGGCAACCTCCTCTGCTGCTGCAATAATATCAGTAGAGTAAGAATTGCTCAGCTGCCCAATTATAATACCAAGAGTATGACTTCTCTTTGTTTTTAATGCCTGGGCCGATGCACTAGGTACATAATTTAATTGCTCTGCAATCTTTAAAACCTTTTCTCTTGTTTTAGTAGAAATGCCATCTTTTTTATTTAAAACCATAGAAACAGTTGCAATAGAAACATTTGCTGCTTTAGCGATGTCTTTAATAGTAATCATAATTCCCACCCCTTATTACTAAATTTAATCCATCAAACTGTATCAATCTCTATTTGAAAATACGAACCTTGTTGTATTCACAATAGGCTCCATTGTAGCTGAACTATCTTTGCTGAACATATTTTGTATATGGCTTACCATTTGAAGCAACTCCAGTTGTAGTGTTCTTACCTGATGCACT
This sequence comes from Bacillota bacterium, assembly GCA_023387935.1. Lineage (GTDB taxonomy): Bacteria > Bacillota > Clostridia > Peptostreptococcales > Natronincolaceae > Alkaliphilus_B. The sequence continues at coordinate 1,833 of JAEWHG010000191.1, read as the reverse complement.
AGCAATAACTAAAAGGCTGGCAACGTATGGTAGCATCTGTATAAACTCGCTAGGTATCGGGTTGTTTGGAATAGTTTGAATATATAGTTGTAGTGCTTCAAAAAAACCAAATGACATTGCAGCAGCAAATGCTCCTACAGGTGTCCATCTACCCATTATTACGGCTCCAAGAGCAAGGTAACCCCTACCTGCAACCATTCCTTCATGGAACAGGTTCATATGACCAATGGACAAGAAAGCGCCTCCTAAACCTCCTAAGACTCCTGAAAGAATAACGCATAAATATCTGATCTTGTGTACTGATATACCTGCTGTTTCAGCTGCCTTTGGGTTTTCGCCTACTGTCGTTATTCTAAGACCCAAAGGAGTATGTTTAAACAGATAGTTCACAACAAATAATGCAATAAATGCGATATAAACAAATGGAGAAAAGGAAGAAAGAAAACCACCTACTACAGGAATATCTTTCAAGATCAATGTTTTAGAAAGATTTGCTACTTGAGGTGAACTACCTTGCTGTCCAAAAACAGCTTGCAAGCTAACACCAGAAAAACCTGTTGCCAATAATATTAAGGCCATAGAGCTTACTGATTGATTTCCACCCCAGGTTACAGAAACAACAGAGTGAATTGCTGAAATCAAGATACCGATAATTACGGCTATAAGTACTCCGAGCCACGGGCTTCCTGTCAAATGAACACCAAGTACCGCACCGAAAGCACTAGCAAGCATAATCCCTTCCAATCCAATATTTGAAACACCTGATCGTTCTGACATTACACCACCAAGGGCTGTAAGAGCAATCGGTGTTCCCATTCTTAATGTGGAGAAAAACATATATCTTAAAAAACTAAACATACTCTTTACCTCCTTGGCTTTTTCTTTTCTTAATATAATATCTGATAAAATACTCACTACAAAGGAATACAACGATTAGTCCTTGAATAATATCAACCATGTTTCTAGATACGCCTACACTAGACTGCATCATTAACGCACCACTGTCCATTGCTCCTAATAATAAAGCCGTGAAGAAAATAATAAAAGGATTATTTCTTGCCATCAGAGCTACTGGAATTCCATTAAAACCATATCCCGGTGAAAAACCATTTACTATTTTACCCAGAGAACCTGTAACTTCAATACCACCAGCAAGGCCCGCTAATGCGCCACTGAACAATAATGCTAAAAACATATTTTTTTCAACATTAATACCATTGCTGTAAGCTGCGTTACTGTTAAGACCTACAGCTCGCATCTCATAACCTATAGAAGTTTTGTTAAGGAGAATATATACCGCAAAAATGGCTATAGTAGCTACAACAATTCCAAGATTAACAACGTAAGGAGCTGGAAGAAGCTTAGGAAGCGCTGCCGTAGCATATATTTTTCTTGTTGCGAGAGCTGCCCCCTCTCCTTTAAATGGTCCCAGTATCAAATATTGTACTAAATATTGTCCTATATAATTGAACATAATTGTGCTTATTACAACATGCACGTTTCTCTTTTGCTTTAAAAGAGCCGGGAAAAATGCCCAAATCATACCTGCTACCATTGAAGAAATTAATGTAAGAGGAATATGTAAAAGAGTAGGAAGTTGCACATATGCACCTACAATAGCAGCTGCCATAGCTCCGATTAAAAGTTGTCCTTCAGCACCAATATTAAATACAGTACATTTAAATGCAAGTGCAATGGCAAGACCTGTTAAAATCAATGGTACAGATTTGGTTAGTGTAATAGTTGCTGCCATTGGTGTACCAAATGCACCTTTTAATAATGCCCCATATGCATCTAAGGGATTGCTTCCTAAGATTGCAATAACTATAGCGC
>JAEWHG010000135.1 GCA_023387935.1 Bacillota bacterium | reverse complement strand
TATCCAGTTCTTTTCCCTTTGGAACAAGCTCTCCAATTGTAATATAGAGCATAGTGCCGCCTGCAAAGGCAAGGCAAATCCCAATAAAAGAATATGCCAGTTCTCCGATTAATACACCAAAGTATGCGCCAAGTCCCATTGGTGCACCAACCAATAAGGTAAGCAAAAATGCCTTTAAAGCCCCATATCCTCCTATTTTCATAGGAACAACCATGGCAATACCCTCTGGTACATTATGTAGGGCTATTACGATTGCAAGACTAATACCTAAACTTGATTCCGCCATAAATCCAGAGCCAATAGCAAGGCCTTCTGGAAAGTTATGCATAGCTATACTTAATCCCAACAGAATTCCCGTCTTTAGATATCCTTGTTTAGCAGACAATTTCAATTTTGTAGACGTTTCTAATATATTATCCAAAATAGCAGATAAAATAGCGCCAAGCCCCACACCTATTGATGCATTTACTACGCCTGAAATATCCAATGCTTCTGGAATAAGCTCAAATGCAACAGTTGAAAGCATAATGCCACCAGATAGCCCAATAATTCCGCTTAAAAAACGTCTCGATGGATTTTTTATAAAAAAACCAAAAGCGCCTCCTAGTCCGGTGCCTAAAACGCCAACTAAAAATCCGATTGCTGTAGTAGTCCATAAATCGCTCATAAATTCTCCTCCATTAGCATACACCATGCTTACTTAATAAAAAAATTATACATAATGTATATTCTAGTATGGAAAAATTTATAAATAAAAAGTGAGAACACATGTCCCCACTTTGTATTTTGCTTTTATTATTAACTACTTGCTTCTTTTAACTTTTCTGCCTGATCTGTAGTAATTAAGGCATCAATCATTTCTTGAATATCTCCATTTATAAAAGAGTCTAATCGATATAAAGTTAAGTTAATACGATGGTCCGTAATACGACCTTGAGGGAAGTTATATGTTCTGATTCTTTCACTTCTGTCCCCAGTTCCTACCTGACTCTTTCTATCCTGTGCAATTTCAGCCTGTTGTTCTTGAATTAATACATCTAATAATCTTGCTCTTAAAATTTTAAGCGCTTTTTCTTTGTTTTTAAGCTGAGATTTTTCATCCTGACATGATACAACGGTGCCTGTAGGTATATGTGTAACACGAACAGCAGAGTCCGTTGTATTAACTGACTGTCCACCGTTTCCAGAGGAACGGAACACGTCTACACGGATATCGTTCATATCTAATTCGAATTCTACATCATCTACCTCTGGCAATACAGCTACAGTTATTGTAGATGTATGAATTCTACCACCTGACTCCGTACTAGGAATCCTTTGTACACGGTGAACGCCACTTTCGTATTTTAATCTAGAATAAGCACCATGACCCTTAATCATGAATATAATTTCCTTATATCCACCTACGCCAGTATCATTAGCACTCATCATTTCAACCTTCCAGCCTACATTTTCTGCATATCTCGTATACATTCTAAATAAGTCTGCTGCAAATAAACCTGCTTCGTCTCCACCAGCACCCGCACGAATCTCTACAATAACATCTTTGTCATCATTAGGGTCCTTTGGTAATAATAAAATCTTTAGTTCATCCTCAAGAGTCTTTATTTGCTCCTCAAGATCTCCAATTTCCATTTTAGCCATTTCTTTTAATTCTTCATCTGCAGTCTTATCCCTAATAATTTCCTTTGCATCATTTAAACCTTCCTCCGCTTTCTTATATTCGCGGTATCTGGCTACTATTTCTTCTAAGCTAGAGTGTTCCTTCACTAATTTTTTCCATTGATTCTGATCATTAATTATTTCTGGGTCACTTATTTTTTCACTTAAATCCTCATATTTTTCCTCTAAAAAAGCTAGTTTATCTAGCATCTAATTCACCTCATTTACGTTTTTACCAATATTAAATTATATCATAACATTTTATTTTGCACACTACTTATTTTTCGTTGGACTTCTTTATTATCTCTTCCCTATAACTACTCGGTCAAGCCCACTTAAGTCTTTAATTATTTTAATATCTCCAAAGCCATTTATATTTAAAAGCTGACGAACTGCCTCACCCTGGTCATATCCGATTTCAAACATAAGCCAGCCTCCAGCCTTCAGATAATCCTTTGATTCTAGAGTAATTTCCCTATAAAAATCCAGACCATCTTCTCCACCATCTAATGCTAAACGGGGCTCATAATCCTTAACTCCAGAATCTAAGGTTTCCACTACAGATTTTGGGATGTATGGAGGATTGGATATTATAAAATCATAGGCTTTGTATTCATCTTTACCATGTAAAGGATTAAATAAACTTCCTAGTTGAAATGTTATTTTACTCTCCACATTATTATTTCTAGCATTTCGACCTGCTATTTCTAATGCTTTAGGAGAAATATCAATTGCAGTTAGCGCCGAGTTTTCAATATACTTAGCTAAACTAACTGCTATAGCCCCACTTCCAGTTCCTATATCCATTATTTTTACTTTGTTAGGCGAAAATCCATCCTTATAAATTTCTATTACCTTTTCAACTAAGATCTCCGTATCTCCTCTAGGTATTAATACACCTTCTTCTACATAAAATTCTACCCCCATAAACTCCTGTTTATTTACAATATATTGTATCGGCATAAATTTTGTTCTTTTTTCTATATGATCCTTGAATATTCTTTGGTTTTCTTCCGAAACCTCCTTCTCTGGATACATATGAAGATAAATTCTCTCTACACCTAGAATATTATAAAGCAAAACCTCTGCATCCAGCCTAGGCGTGCTTATACCAACACCTTTTAGGCTTTCAGTGCCTTCATTTAGCAGTTGTCCTATGGTTACCATCTTGCGTCATCCTCATTTTCTACTAAAACACCTTTAAGCGCTTCTATTGCCACTTCAATTTGACTATCATCTGGTTCAATGGTTGTTAGTTTTTGCATCATCATTCCTGGATAGCTTACGATTGACATAAAAGCAGATTGACTTCTACCAGCAATTCTTATGATTTCGTAGGATATTCCCGCGACTACAGGCAATAAGGCCAAACGAGTTACCATTCTAGTAATAGGATCTTGCCAACCGATAAGAGAGAAAACGATCATGCTAACCATCATAACGATAAATAAAAAGCTAGTTCCGCATCTTGGATGAAGCGTAGTATATTTTCTCACATTTTCTACAGTAAGCTCTTCTCCATTTTCGTAGCAATATATGGTTTTATGCTCTGCTCCATGGTACTGAAAAACTCTTTTTATATCCTCCATTTTAGAGATCAGAGCAATATATATTACGAATAAAACTAGACGCATTACGCCTTCTATTAAGTTTAGGGTTAAGTCGCTTTTGATGAAGTTTTTTAATACACCTGTTAACAGAGTAGGCCCTAGAATAAAAATACCCACAGACATTATAAGGGCAGTAAAAACTGAAAAATATATTAATATATCTCCTAATTTATCACCAAATATTTTCTCTAAAAAGCCTTCAAATTTGCCAGGCTCTTCATTAGCCTCTTCAGGCATAGCAATATCTGCCGCATAGTTCAAAGAACGCACTCCCAATATCATGGAATCTACCAGTGCTATTCCTCCTCTTAAAAAAGGAATTTTATTTAATTTATATCTTTCAACAATACCTTCAACAGCTTCTTTTTTTACTACGATTTCATTTTCCGGCGTTCTAACTGCTATGGCTATTTCCTTGGGCCCTTTCATCATAACACCTTCTATTAAAGCCTGACCTCCGATCGATGTTGGCTTTGCCACTTTATGGCCTAATTTACTCATATATTTCTTCCTTTCGCTATTAGATTGATTAGTCTACTTTAATTATACCCTAATTTCCACATTACAAAAAGAATAAATATTTCCACAACACAATGCCCACAAAAAGACATTGCTCGCTGTAGCACAAATAAGTTATCCCCAATTGTCTTTAAAATACCCTTGTTATTCAATGACTTAATCACATATTAACACAACATTGGGGGATATTAATCTTTTATAGCACAAAGGTGCGACAAAAGATTAATATCTCTTCCGTCGCACCCTTATCATTATATTTATTTAACTACAACATTATAAATCTTACCCGGAACATAAATTTCCTTTACTATTGTTTTTCCTTCTAGTAGCCCAATCAGTCTTTCATCATTTTTAAATTGAGCTTTAACTTCGTCCGCAGTAGCATCAACAGCAATTACCATTTGTCCCTTAACTTTACCGTTCATTTGTACAGCAATTTCCACTACATTATCTATGGTTTTAGCTTCGTCCCAAATTGGCCATGTTGCTTCGTAAACTCTTCCTTCAAAGCCCAATGCTTCCCATAATTCTTCTGTAATATGTGGCGCAACTGGGTTTAATAGTGTTATTAAAACTTTAACATCGCCTTTTGTTACACTTCCATTATCGTAGAAGTCATTAATAAGAGCCATCATACTTGCAACAGCTGTATTAAACTTCATACTTTCATAATCTTCGGTAACCTTTTTAATTGTTTTATGAATATTACTCTCAAGCTTTTCTGTTAGGTCCATACGATCTACTAACATTTCTTGCAATCTCCATACTCTATCTAAAAATCTTCTACAACCCTTTACGCCATTTTGTGACCAAGGCACACTCTTTTCAAAATCTCCAATAAACATTTCATACAGTCTTAATGTATCCGCACCAAACTCATCAACGATCTCATCTGGATTAACAACATTACCTCTAGATTTTGACATTTTCTCATTATTCTCTCCCATAATCATACCGTGGGATGTACGTTTTTCATAAGGCTCTACAGTAGGTACAACGCCACAATCGTATAGGAATTTATGCCAGAATCTAGAATATAATAGATGCAGAGTAGTATGCTCCATGCCACCATTATACCAATCGATTGGTAGCCAATAATCTAAGTTTTCTTTACTTGCTAACTCCTGATTATTGTGCGGATCTGTGTATCTTAAAAAATACCAAGAAGATCCTGCCCATTGAGGCATTGTATCAGTTTCTCTTTCCGCCTTACCACCACATTTCGGACAAGTTGTTTCAACCCAATCACGAAGATTTGCAAGTGGTGATTCTCCGTTATCTGTAGGCTCATAGCTTTCTACATCTGGTAAAACTACTGGTAGCTCGCTTTCTGGAACTGGTACCCATCCACAGCAGTCACAATGAACTAGTGGAATTGGCTCACCCCAATATCTTTGACGTGAAAATACCCAGTCACGAAGCTTATAATTTACCTTGCGTTTTCCAAGACCTTTTTCCTCTAGCCATTTACTAATTTTCTCTTTAGCCTCTTTTACTTCTAACCCATTTATAAAATCAGAATTAACTATGACACCTTCATCCGTATCTGTGTAAGCAGCTTCATCTACATTTCCACCTGCAACTACTTCTACAATAGGCAGATTGAATTTTTTAGCAAATTCCCAGTCCCTTGTATCGTGACCAGGTACAGCCATTATAGCCCCTGTTCCATAGGACATCATTACATAGTCGGAAATAAAAACAGGAATTCCTTTTCCAGTTACTGGATTTATCGCCTCAACACCTTCAATTTTTACACCCGTTTTATCCTTTACAAGCTCAGTTCTTTCAAACTCAGACTTTTTAGCAGCCTCGTCTCTATAATGAACAAGATCATCCATATTTTTAATATAATCTGCTAGTTCTTCAATATAAGGGTGTTCTGGGGACATTACCATATAAGTTGCTCCAAATAAAGTATCTGGTCTCGTTGTATATACAGTAATTTTTTTACCACCGGTAATTTCAAAATCTACTTCCATACCTTCAGATTTGCCTATCCAGTTTTTTTGTTGAATTTTAACTCTTTCAATGTAATCTACTAGATCAAGATCATTAATCAATCTTTCAGCATATTCAGTTATTTTAAGCATCCATTGATTTTTTTGCTTTCTAACTACGTCAGAACCACATCTCTCACAACCGCCATTTACAACCTCTTCATTAGCAAGACCAACCTTACAGCTTGTGCACCAGTTAATTGACATTTCTTTTTTATAAGCCAATCCCTTTTCAAAAAGCTTTAGAAAAATCCACTGTGTCCACTTATAATATTCAGGATCTGTAGTGTTAATTTCCCTAGACCAGTCAAATGACATACCTAAAGCTTGTAATTGTTTTTTAAATCTAGCTACATTTTGCTCTGTAACTACCCTAGGATGTATTTTATTTTTAATAGCATAGTTTTCTGTTGGAAGTCCAAAGGCATCCCATCCCATAGGATATAATACATTGTATCCCTCTAGTCTTCTTTTTCTTGAAACAACATCAAGCGCTGTATATGGACGAGGATGTCCTACGTGTAATCCTTGTCCCGATGGATAAGGAAACTCAATTAGGGCATAAAACTTTTCCTTATCTTTATCATTCGAAGCATGGAAGGCGCCGTTCTCCTCCCAAATATTCTGCCATTTACTTTCAATATCTTTTGGATTATATTGCTTCATATTTTTCAGCTCCTTTTTTAGTTAACTCTATTTTAGATTTAATAAAAATATATAATTTACTTCTAAGGGTATTCCGCAGTTTCGCAACTCAAATTTGTCCACTCCCTTTGGTCGCGCAAATTTGGTGCTCATTGCGTTTGACCTACCTACGATTTGTTCCACAAATCGGGTTAGGTCATAAAAAAGACCCTTCGTCTCTAAACTATAGAGGCGAAAGGTCGCGGTACCACTCTATTTGACTATTTAAACTAGAAGGCACGATATAGAACCGCTCCTTTATAAATAATCATCTCAATAACTGTTAACGAAGTCAACCGACTAGAATTACTACTACTTCATCCTAATAGCTCTGGGACGAGTTCAGCTACTACCATTGTTATCTTCCACCAGCCGATAACT
>JAEWHG010000129.1 GCA_023387935.1 Bacillota bacterium | reverse complement strand
GGCTATATCCTGTCAACCAACAGATGATTTCATCGACTTCTGTTTTCGTACGTCCTTTTTTCTCCGCCTTCGTAACATAAAGGGGATAGACATTTGCTACACTCATTGTATATATACGATGTTTTTTCATGATACATCCTCGCTTATATAGTTTTCTTTATTATATCATCAAAAATAGTCGAGTTAAATGAAAGTTGTTTTATAAGCGTATTTTATTAAATATAATTCACCAATTAGCTATATTAATCTAATTTTTATAATAAATATATTTTACTTGATAACAATGCACTTGTTTTTTAATGTAAAATCATTTTAACATGTTTAAATTACAACATCTAATAGACAATCAACGATTGCTGATAGGCACCGGAAATCTTATTGTATTCTTAACAAATGGTCCATGTGAAACAACAGCCTCATTGATTGGTTCTCTTTTATAGTTTCCAGAATTTACATCCCATCAACTCACTAAAAGCACTTGTGCTTTTTACTATGTCGTGATACTATATAGCCGCACTACATAGTATTACGATATAGAGGAGAGTTTATTATGCGTAAAACAGAACTTCTTAAAGGAAGTACAGAAATCATCTTGTTATCTTTTTTAAACGAAACTGCCATGTATGGTTATGAACTAGCTCGAAAAGTTGAGAAGGAGTCTGAAGGTTTCCTTCTTTTTAAAGAGGGTACCCTTTATCCAGCACTGAAAAAATTAGAGACTCAAGGTCTTATTGAAAGCTATTGGGAAAAATCTGATGAAGGGCCTCGTCGAAAGTATTATACGATTACCCTAACAGGTAAAAAAGTTCTCTTGGATTTAAAAAATGAATGGAATGTTTTTCAAAAAGTAATGAATCGATTGGTGGGTGATGTTATTGTCTAGCATTAAAGCATTTAAAACGTATTTAGATCAAATTACCAGCTCTTTAAACTTAGAGCAAGAAGAAGAACGTGAATTGCAAGAAGAATGGTATCAACACTTAGTAGATCTTATGAATGACTTCATTCATAAAGGCGTTCCTAAAGATGAGTCTATCCAACTAGCTATACAACAATTTGGAGAAGTTCCATTGCTTAAATCAGAAATAAACAGGAACTTTTTAAATCCTAGAAGGCTACATTTTATGAAAGAGCTAATCATCTGGTTTATTTGTTTGGTTGCTACATCTATAGGCCCTAGTCTCCTTATTGATGCCCACTATAGTATTTTCTTTTCTATAGGTACTATTGTTCTTCTTGGTATATGCTATGTTATTTATTATTTTGTTCTAAAAGGAATAAAAGCTTCTTATATAAAGGCTCTTGGACTGCTTCTCTTATATGCATCTTTTATTTATTTAGTTGTCCACGAAAATTCCTTTATGTATTTTATTAGTGAATTATTCTCCTTTAATCTAAGTGGAGATGGACTTTTTACAATATCCATTATCCATTTATTATGGATGATTATAATCGGCAAACACCTACTTACTAGATCCTTCGATAAACAACAATTGTTGAATATCATTCAGTCAAGTTTCAAATATTGGTCTATGATTATAATTGGGCTCTTTATTATTGTTACGGAACTATTGACTAATTCAGGAGAAGGCAAAGTCATCATTGGAAATGTATTTTTACTTTATGGCTTTCTTGAACAAGTTATTGATCCCAAGATTTTTATTCGATCAAATAATGTGATTAAACACTGGTTAAAGGTCTAGAGTAAAATAAAGAAAGCATGGTTAAACCCATGCTTTCTTTAAATGCATCATTTTTAGAAATTTAATGTTCCAAATTTATTTTTTCTAAAATCTTCATATGCTTCCTGTATTTCTTCTATTGTATTCATAACAAATGGTCCACGTGAAACAACAGGCTCATTGATTGGTTCTCCGCTTAGTACAATGAATAAAGCTTCTTCAGTAGTTGCTTCAACCGAAATATCTCCCTCAACGTTATGGAATAGAACAAAGTCAGTCTCTTTACATATATTTTCTTCATTTATTTTAATTTCGCCTTTTAATACAAGTATTCCTGTATTAAAATTACCTGGTTCTCTTAATATGGTCTTTCCATAATTCTTTAAATTTACATTGTACATATTGATATTAGTAAATGTACTAGCTGGACCTTTTACATCTTGGAACTCTCCAGCAATAATACTAACTTCTCCTTGATTGTTATCAAGTTTGAGAGTCCCCATATCTTCTTTCTTCAAGCAATAGTCAAGATGGTTCATATACAATAGTTTCTGAAAAGTTAAGTAAACTAAGAGATTTAGCATATGAAAACTTAAAGAAAAAAGGTGAAGCTATATTAGAAAACTTAACACCTGAAACAGAACATTTAAAAAGATATGCTAACATGTGGTTATACAGCTACAATGAGTATAAAAAAGATCCGTTAAAGAATGATCGATTCTTTGGGACTTGGAACATTCTTTAGTGGTTTTTTATTAATTGCCGCTCAAGATAACAAAGAAATTTTAGATTTACTTAAAATAAAAGATAGCAAACAGATAATATCTTGCTTAATTATTGGTTATCCTGATGTTAAATACCAAAGAACCGCCCCGAGAAAAGCTGCTAATATTAATTGGATATAATAGTTTTTTTAAACAAAGCCGTGTTACAAATCCATTATACGGCTTTGTTTTAAAGGTAACACAACACTAAATCCCATCTCAAGTATCCTTATTGGACACTTCCTCTGAATGTACTTAAACTGTAATTTATCACAGAATCTATTGCACAGTAAATTCTACTGCAAGGTTATAGGTCGTAAAATCCCCTGTCCCCCTAAAATCCATAACTGGTTTTACAATCCTGTAGATTCCCTGCGGAAGAACACCATGAAACTGAGTCCAGTCTGTATCCCAATTCATTGGAATATCTTTTTGAACAACGTACGCAATAGAATTAAATCCCCAATTCTTTATGATATAATCTACACCATACCACTTTTCGTCTTGTTTCATCTCCAACAAATAATTATCGCCAAATTCAATTGTTTTGTCCGTCTTATTTAGAAAGGACAACTTTATACCTTGATTAGTTACATGAACGACTTCTATAGAAATACCTTCCAAAGTATCTATATTTGTCAAAGCTTCGGTAGTTGCAGTAGCTTCTGGAAAATCTGAGATTTCTGTCACAAAACGCATCCATTTTAGTTCTTCGTTGCCATCTGGCATGTACACGTCAATACTACCTTCACTAACATACTGATATCCATATCCTGTCCCGAAGTTTGATTGCCTATCCTCTGATGGAATCTCTGTTATATCAACTGAAGCAGTAATCTCTCCATCCATCGTGCCGCAACGTGGACCAATATCCGATTCCTCTCCAGTCCCCCTGTATAGTTTCCCATCAACAATAACCATCTGCGGATACTTTCCTTTTTCTACTAATGCAATCTCATAAACATCATTTATCTGTGCAGGATAGGATTCTGCAATTCCTCCCAAATAACCAATAGCAACAATATCTCCAATATCTAAATCTCGAAGCACCTCTAGTGACTTTTCTTCTGCAATATTATTTATATTGATCCAAATTTTATCAGAAGATTTCCGTTCTTGAGCCATTTCAGAAGGCTCTACAAGAATGGCATTATCCGTTTTCTCCAAAACGGTTGCTTCGAAATATGATTTTTCATCAGTTATTTCTGTTGTCTGTTTATCATGATTAGAACTACAGGCAGTAATTGAAAAAATTATAAGACATATCAATAAGACTTCATAAATTTTATACTTCATAGCAAATACGCCTCCTTATTAATTATAGACGAGAATAGCTATAAAAAGTTTCATTCTTATTTTAATAAATTCCAATATTTACTTATGGCACGGTTCTCCTTACCTTACTCTACGGAACTTGTTCAAATTATCAGATATATAAATATAGTATATGAACTCATATATTTTTTATTTTGCCTCTTGATTAATTCCACTTTTGGTATTAATATTATAAGTGAGATTAAAAGGAGGTATCCCATGAAAGATATAAGCAAAATAATATTAAACCCTGTTCGTATAAGAATTATTCAACAGTTTTCTAATCGGCAAAGTATTACGGCAACTGAACTTTGTGAAAAAATTAAAGATGTACCACGTACAACAATGTACCGTCATATAAATACTTTGATTGATAATAATATCTTATCTATTGAATCAGAAAAAAAAATTAGAGGAAGCCTTGAAAGAACTCTTACTTTAAATGTTGGAGAAATTACAAAGCACAACAATATAGAAAATGCAGACAAAAATGCTTTTGCATTTCTAATGAGTACTTACTCAAAGTTTCACAATTATTTCAACAATGAAAACGCTAATCCTGCAAAAGATAAACTATTATTAAATAATTCAGTACTAATGATGAGTGATGTTGAATTTGACCAGTTTTTAAGAGAGTTAGGCGAGCTTATTTTGAAATATAATTTCGATTTATCTGAAGGAAGAAAGGCAAGAGATATTTCAATTATATCAGCTCCTGCTACTGAGGATTAATATATATAAGAATATTCATAACTAAAATATTTAAAATAAAAAGGGAAGATATTTTGAGGATATTAGGTACAAATAAAAAGTCACTTGGTAAAATTGGATATACAGAAAAAGAGATAAATGACCTTATTATATTTTCTATGTATTATATACAACAAATATAAATTTAAAGGGGATATGGTTATGTTAGATAAAAAAATATTAAATAAAAATGATTTAAAAGTAAGTTTTATATTTATGCTTTTAGCAGGATTAGGGGGATTATTAACAGGATTATATCAGCTTCCACTTTTAAGTCCTGAACAGCTAGGGGGAATGCCTAATAATATTTTCCTATGTGTATTTACAATTCAAAGTGCCATATTATATGGTTTTGTATTAGGATTTTTAGGACTTAAATTATCTAGAGCTACAAATTTAAATAAAGGATTATTAGAAAGTATATTCACCGAAAAAAAATATAAATTCAACTTTAATAGTGCTAAACTAGCTATATTATTTGGATTTATAAATGCAGCAGTAATAACTTTACCTGAAAAGTTTATATTTTCTAAGTTAATTCCTGAAATAGCTAATTTAACACCTACATTTTCACCTTTATATTTATTCTCAGGAATAGTGTATGGTGGGATAGTTGAAGAAATCATGCTAAGATTATTCTTTATGTCGCTAGTAACTTTTATATTATATAAAATATTTGCTAGAAAAAAAGACAAAAAAGATATACCACAAAGTTTTTATTGGATTTCTATAATAGTGTCAGGTTTAGTATTTGCACTAGGTCATCTACCTGCTGTTTATTTAAGCTTTAATGTAACTTTTTTTGTACTTTTTAGGATTATATTTATGAATGCTTTTGCAGGAATATTATTTGGATATCTGTATTGGAAAAAAGGTTTTGAATATTCTATTATAGCTCATATGTTTTCACATATATTTATGCAATTATTATTTTTACCTATATTATTTTAAATAAAAAACCGTATCAGTTACTTATGATACGGTTCTCCGTACCTTACTCTACGGAACACCTATTTATTTTCAATTTTTTATTATTCTCATATTATCATCATATTTAATATCTAATTCTTTAGATATTAAATCATTAAACTCAGTAAGCTTATCATGGTACTGTTTATATGAACTGCTTATTATTTTCATATTAGGCAAGAAAATATCATAGTATCCACTACTATTATAAAATTCATTAATCTGCTTTTTAAACTTATAAAATGGATTCATTATTTTAAATAAAGATTTATCATTTTGCTTGTCTATACTATCTAATAGTTTTTTCTTATATTCCTCTAATTCTTCACCTTTAGCATTTAACATATTCTCTACTTCATTTCTTACGCTATCATTAATTCGCTCTAACATTTCATCTGTCATACTTGCATATATTATTTCAATACTCTTAGGTATTTCTATTTCCGGAATATTATCTAAAAATTCTACAATCTCTATCCATGCTCTATATTTCTCTAATGTATCTAAAGGTTCATTTAAATATGGAGAAAAATGATATGCTAGATATTTTCCTAATCCACTTGGAAAAGCTCGAATTAATTCTCTTTTTATAAATTCTCCATTATTTTTTTCTGTCTCTATGATTTCTTCATTTAATTCTTTTATATATTCATCATTGAAGTTATTATGTATAATTTTATCTAAGTATATTTTTTGCATTTTTATCTGTATTTCTTTTTTCTGTTTTTCTTGAATAATATTATTAAGTATCTTCTTTTTATCTTTGCTTTTCAATATTATTTTAATATCTTTAATTCCAATATCTAATTTTCTATATAAAGAAATTTCATTTAATAGAGCTATATCTTCTATTAAGTATTCTCTATAGCCATTGCTATTCTTTTTTATTTTTATTAATCCTTGTTCTTCATAATATGAAATTGCCTTTTTTGTTAATCCTGTCAAATTACAAGCCTCATTTATTAACATATAATCACCTCTCTTTTACATGTTAATCTAATCCCTTAGGCATCAGTCAACATAAAAATTATCATTTAGAAATAAATTATAAATGTTAAAATAGCAACTATCCCCATTATTATTATAAGAGAAGAAGCATCCTTATTGAACACTTCCTCTGAATGTACTTAAACTGTAATTTATCATAGAATCTATTGCACAGTAAATTCTATTGCAAGGTTATAGGTCGTAAAATCTCCAAGCACTTCTAGTGACTTTTCTTCTGTAATATTATTTATATTGACCCAAATTTTATCAGAAGATTTTCGTTCTTGAGCCATTTCGGAATGCCTACAAGAATGGCATTATCCGTTTTCTTCAGAATAGTTGCTTCGAAATATGATTTTTCATCAGTTATTTCTGTTGTCTGTTTATCATGATTAGAACTACAGGCAGTAATTGAAAAAATTATAAGACATATCAATAAGACTCCATAAATTTTGTACTTCATAGCTAATACGCCTCCTTATTAATTATAGACGAGAATAGCTATACAAAGTTTCATTCTTATTGTAATAAATTCTAATATTTACTTGTGATACGGTTCACCGTATCGGTATTAATTGAAGTTTTATAACATCTTATTAATTTTATTATAATTAGAAAAGGTTGTAGCCTAAACTACATCTGTAATAATCTGAAATTATCTTCTATCTAGATCTTTTTTAGCTCTTCTACAGGCTATACATATTATTGGCTCATTCGTAAATCCTTTTTCTTTATAGAATTCTTGCTCTACTACTGAAAATACGAATTCAAAACTACTATTTTATAATATAAGCGCTAACAATTTCACCATAATAAGCTGTGTGAAAATCTCTGTTTGCTCCATGAAATGAACCATCTACATCTTGTGGATAATACGCTTTTAAATTTTCTTCTGTAATCTCATTTTTATCTTGCTTTTGTTTATATATAATCTTACATTCAAGTGTTAATGGAAGTTCTTTTATTCCTGGAACTGAAATACTTTTAGGCTCTTCAAGAGATAAATTAAGTTCATTAATCTTATCATTTGTACTACCTGATTTCGTTCCACATATACCTAATATTTTTTTATCAAATTCACCAATTGGTATATTTACAGTGAATTCTGGATTTTTTTCAAGTTGCCCTTTTGTAAAACGATTCTCTCTTACAAAAATTGTGAAAATAGGTTTTCCCCACTCAATTCCAAGGGTTCCCCAAGAAACAGTCATAGAGTTAACTTTATCCTCTACCTTTGTTGTTATCAAAACACCTTTTTTAACAGCTTTCATAATTTCATTAGCATAATCAAATACGTCTATTTCTTTTTTCATAATATTATTCTCCTTCAAATTTTATTTAATATATAAATTTTAATATATTATTTGAACCTAATTATTTATTTAGATTGAAAATACATCTTTTCCCATAAGTATTAAGGCATTGATTACAAGAAATACATTTTGGTGTTTTATTATCTCCATCTTTCCATTCATTTATTAACCCTGGTTCTCTAATTAAAGTACGACATAGTCCAAAATATTCTATGTTAGTATTATTTAAAATATCATTCATTACATTAATATCCCTATTCCCTCCAGTAAGAATAACTGGAATTGAAATAACTTTTGCTAATTTTTCTGCATGATTCTTAAAATAAGATTGTTTATCCGTTGAAAATGCTACTTTTTTTCTTATTGCATCTAAATTATTTTCCACAACGTATAATGCTGAATCATTACCACCGCTAACCTCAATTGCATCAATTCCTGCCTCTTCAAGCATTTTAGAAACAGCAATACTATCTTCACTAGTTAATCCATCTTCCATAAAATCTTCAGAATTAAATTTTATTAATATAGGATAATCATCTCCTACTTGTGCTCTAATTTCATGATAAATCTCAATAATAATTCTAGCTCGATTTTCAATGCTTCCCCCATATTCATCATTACGTCTGTTATAATATGGACATAAAAACTGACTAAGAAAATATCCATGTGCTGCATGAATTTGTACCGCATCAAATCCTGATTTTTTGACTCTAGCAGCAGCCTTTCCAAAAGACTTAACTAAATTCCTAATTTCATCTTTCCCAATCTCCTTTGGTACAATTCCTGTAACTTGATTTTTAACAGGAGATGCTCCATAAATAACAGAGCTTGGTTTATCTAAATGACTTCTAGTTCCTCCATATGTTATCTGCATAATAATATTAGCTCCATAACTATGAACCATATCTGTAAGTTCCTTATATTCTGGAATAAAACTATCGTCATAAATCCCCATCATATTTGGAGCAGGCTGTTCATTCTTTTCTACATGAGCATAACCTGTTGCTATAGTACCAACTCCCCCTTTAGCAAGTTCCTCATAAACTTTAAATAGATCATCTGTCATATGACTATCTTCTGTTGCAAGACCTTCCCATGAACCAGATTTAAAAAGTCTATTTTTTAACTTCATACTTTTTATATTTGTACTATCAAATAAATACTTCATTTATTTCTCTCCTTAAGCATTGTAGTATTTCTATATTTATTATATAATTTATTTATTTTAAGAAAAGTACGCACTTTATTGTTAGTTACTAACCAAAAGGAGAGTTTTTTATGTCAGATGAAAAGATTGTAAATATTAAACCATTCGCATATGCTATTTCACTAATAGAAGGAAAATGGAAAATGCATATCCTATTTTGGTTATGGAAAAAAGAGAATATGAGATATGGTGAATTAAGAAAAGCTTTAGAATCTGTTTCACATAAAATGTTAAGTAATCAATTAAAAGAGCTAGAATCAGATGGATTAATTTTACGTACTGAATATCCTCAGATTCCCCCTAAAGTAGAATATAGTTTAACAGAAACCGGACTATCACTTATGCCTGTTTTACAAGCTCTTTGTAATTGGGGGCATGAACATTTTAACGGTGACGTTACTAATTAAAATAAGCTAGTTAAAGTCATTTTTCATAACTTTAACTAGCTATTTTTTTGAATACTATTATTAATTTTTCTATAATTAATAATAGTTTTTTATTCTAGTACTTTCATTAAATTCTACATATATAAGAATATATTTATAAACCTCATTTATTTATTATACCCTTCACCTTTCATTATTCTAAAGCCTCCATAAACCTGCTCAAGTAACATAAGTTTCATAAGTTAATGAGGAAATGTCATCTAATGAACTTTATTCGTAATCGAGTTGAAACCAATCACTAACTAATTTGCTTTCTTTAAAACCTCTTTTTTTATATATTCATCAATATTACTTTCTGTTAGCGTTGCTCCATTGGGAATTTCTTTAAATGCATCCTTTTTAGAAATCTTCTGTTCCAAATTTATTGTTTCTAAAATC
Source organism: Bacillota bacterium (assembly GCA_023387935.1). Lineage (GTDB taxonomy): Bacteria > Bacillota > Clostridia > Peptostreptococcales > Natronincolaceae > Alkaliphilus_B. Next base: position 1,621 of record JAEWHG010000129.1, on the reverse strand, counting down.
TTCATATGCTTCATTTATTTCTTCTATTGTGTTCATAACAAATGGTCCACGTGAAACAACAGGCTCATTGATTGGTTCTCCACTTAGTACAATAAATAGAGCTTCTTCAGTAGTTGCTTCAACTGAAATATCTCCCTCAACGTTGTGGAATAAAATAAAGTCAGTCTCTTTACATATATTTTCTTCATTTATTTTAATTTCACCTTTTAATACAAGTATTCCTGTATTAAAATTACCTGGTTCTCTTAATATGGTCTTTCCATGATTCTTTAAATTTACATTGTACATATTTATATTAGTAAATGTACTAGCTGGACCTTTTACGCCTTGGAACTCTCCAGCAATAATACTAACTTCTCCTTGATTGTTATCAAGTTTAAGAGTCCCCATATCTTCTTTTAATAGAGCTTGATATTTAGGCTCTATCATCTTCTTATCCTTAGGAAGGTTCACCCAAAGCTGGATCATATGCAGAGTTCCACCATTTTTACTGAATTCTGTTTCATGATACTCCTTATGCAGAATTCCTGATGCTGCAGTCATCCATTGAACATCACCAGGCCCTATAATTCCATGATTCCCTTTATTATCATGATGCTCTACTTTTCCATCATAAGCAATTGTTACAGTTTCAAAACCACGATGCGGGTGAGCTCCAACACCACGTCTAGTTGCTGATGGTCCATAATAGTATGGCGCATGGTAATCTAGTAATAAAAAAGGAGATAAACGTTCCATACTTTTTATACCTGTAGGAAGGTATTGTGACACTCTGAATCCATCTCCAACCATATGTGGTTCTGGTCCTTTAAATATATTTTCTATTGTTCTAAAATTTTTCATTAATTCTCTTCCTTTCTATTTTAAATTTACTATTCTTTATTTAAGTTCTTAATATATCACTAATTAGTGATATACCTTTAAAATTTTTATAGGTTTTTAAATTTTTTTAAGATATTTATTAAAGTAACTTTCTCCTCATCCGTTAGAACACTAAAAATATTACTAATATTTTCTATGTGATTTGGTAAAATATCTTCAATAATTTTTTTACCTTCATCTGTTATTGATATTATAGTAGATCTTTTATCTTTCGGATCTAAATTCTTTTTTACTAAGCCATCCTTTTCTAAGTTTTTTATAACGACAGTGATATTTCCAGATGTGGTTAATATTTTTTCTATAATTTCATAAATTCTTAAATCACCTTTATTATATAGTGCTTCTAGGACTCCGAACTGAGCAGTTGTTAATCCACTTTTTTTAATCGTTTCTAATTCTTTTTTATGAATAGCATGTTCTGCTCTTGTGAAAGTGATTAGTGTGGATAATGCTAATTTATTTTCATTAATTATATGTTTTATATCTTCCATACATTAAATATATCACTAATTAGTGATATTGTCAATCCTCCTCTCTATTGTTTCTTAAATATAGCCTGCCCTTCTTTTATAATTTCAAGCACTTATATGTTCTTATAGTGAACCCTCTAACAATGTTTTATACCTAGCTATTTTTAACACAATTGCAGGGATTAAATATTTAAAAACACCTACAATTGTGTCTGTGTAACTGAATTTTAAAATTAGTATTTGTCCGTAACAACTCCAATTGATGCAGC
>JAEWHG010000054.1 GCA_023387935.1 Bacillota bacterium | reverse complement strand
TAACATCTATTTCTAAAAATCCTTCTCCAGAATCTACAATTTCAAATGACCCATATTTGCCTACTTCAATAGCACTTTTAGGCTTGCCTAATAATATAACACCATGGTCATAAGCTAGAGGACTTGCAGCCACTAGTCTATCTGGATTATCATGGTTTCCTGCAACTATAATTACTGGTCTCTCGCCATTTTTAGAAAGCTTTTTAACACTGTCATAAAAAAGTCTCTCTGCTTGGGAAGGAGGGTTGCTCGTATCGTAAATATCTCCAGCTATTAGGATAAGCTCTATATCTTTTTCTTCAACTATAGTAACTAATTCTTCTAAGAATTTTTCCTGCTCTGCAAGTCGACTATTACCCTCTAGATTTTTACCTAAATGCCAATCGGAGGTGTGTAATATCTTCATAGCTTCACCCCTTTATCTACATCAAATAAATATAAATATGTTTCCTTAACTTTTCTTTCTGTAATTTGCTCTAAGGCTTCTTTATAAAGAGACAGCTGCACCTCGTATTTCGCTACAACGCTAGCAGTATCTCCATTGAATACGATATCGTTTTTGTAATCTACTAATACGAATCCATCTTCTTCTTCAAAATAGCAGTCTATAATACCTTGAACAAGTAATTTCTCTTCTAACTCTTGCGATAATCCTCTAACTACGTCACTAGCAGATTTCTTAATAACAAATGGAGATTCCCTATATACTTTCTTAGATTTAAGCATTCTTTTACCTAATTCACTTTTAAAGTAATTCAATAGCTTTTCGAAATTTACTACCTTGGCTTCGTCTTCTGTAATAAGATCTCTAGCCACCATAAAATCTATTTGCTTTTGAATTTCTTCTTCACTGTTAACATTATTTAAATCTAAATGTTGAAGTACAAAGTGAATGATGGTTCCTCTTTCTGCCGCAGTAAAGGAATTTTTGCCTTCCATAAATTTAGGCGTTTTAACTAAAGTTGGTATTTGGTGCACAATAGAATCCATTTCTTCAATACTAGCCCTTTTAATATCGGATACAGATAACTTAGATGGTATGAAAGTAGCTTCAGGATATTGGTATTGCCAATTAAGTCTACTATCAATTTCAGATTTATGCGCTGTATAATCATTTGGAGAAAAATAGTCTCGGTTAAAATTAATAAGCTTTTCTTTGTATTCCTCTTCTTTTAATAACTTTTCATGTTCTTCTATTACGATAGCTTGTCTTCCTAAAATATGAATACGCCACTTAGAGTCCTCAGACTCATATTTCGAATCCTCAAATTCTAATTCGCTAATTTCTCTTAATATCTCTCCATCGGGATGTTTTACAAGAGATGCTCCTATCCAATCTAAATAATTTCTACCATTCATTAATGCGTACGTATTATTCGATTTATTCCATTTCTGTATTTGTTTCTCTACATTTCTTACAGAACCAACTGCGATAAGTTTATCCTTAGGCCTTGTAAATGCAACATATAAAATCCTCATTTCCTCTGATAAACTTTCTATTTTTATCTGATCCTTCATTGCAAGTTTTGCAATAGTATCTCTATAGGTTCTTAAATTAGGGTCTACAAACTTTGGACCTAAACCTAAGTCCTTATGGAGAAGCACATCTGCGCTAGTATCCCTAAGGTTAAAGTTTTTACCCATACCAGCAGCAATTACTACCGGAAACTCTAAGCCCTTACTTTTATGAATACTCATTATTCTAACTACATTATCATTTTCGCCTAGGATCTTAGCAGCTCCCATATCGCCCTTACTTCCTTGAAGCTTTTCAATAAACTTTATAAAGTTAAATAAACCCTTTATTGAAGTTTTTTCAAACTGTCCAGCACGATCAAATAAGATTCTTAAGTTCGCTTGTCTTTGAAGTCCACTAGGCATTGCCCCTACATAATAATAATATCCTGTATCCATAAAAAGCTTCCAAATAAACTGATCTATTTTTATATATCTCGCTTCATTACTCCATATATTTATTTTTTCTATAAAAGAAACTAGCTTATTCTTCAAAACATCTTCATTTTGTAAAATATATTTCTCTATTGCATCGTAATAGGTCCCACTTTTATAAGGTATTCTAATATTTATTAACTCCTCAGTAGTAAAGTCCCCAATGGGAGATCGCATTACACTAAGTAGTGGTATATCCTGCCTTTTATTGTCTATTACTCTAAGGAGATTAAGGAACATATTTACCTCTATTGCTTCGAAATACCCTGTATTCGCATCTGCATAGGCTGGTATCCCTTCTCTAATAAAAGCTTCTAAAAATGTTTCCGCCCAGTTTTTTGTAGTTCTTAAAAGAACTACAATATCTTTATAATCTATTTTTCTATATCCATCGATTCTTGCATCGAATATCTCTTCTTCCAATAGGTCTTTTATTCTCTTTGATACAATACGAGCTTCAACTTCAATATCTGCAAGTTCCTGTAGTTCTTCTTCTAAATCTTCATCTATTTCCATATTTTTTTCTATAATATTAACTTCTATGGATGAATCTTTAATTGGCTCAAAGCTTGCGCCTTGGTATAGGGCAGCCCTATGGTCGTAATCTATTTCTCCAAGTTCTTTCGACATAATATTTTTAAATATATAGTTCACACCATTTAAAACTTCTCCCCTACTTCTAAAGTTCTTAGCAAGGTCGATTCTTCTATTCATATCTCCTTCTTTATCTCCAAATGTGTCATATTTTTCTATAAACAAAGTCGGATCAGCAAGACGGAATCTATATATACTTTGCTTTACGTCTCCTACCATAAAGAGATTATTATCCCTTTTAATAGATTGAATTAAAGTTTCTTGCACAATATTGCTATCTTGATACTCATCAACAAAAATATATTCAAATCTTTCCTTATATTCCTTAGCTACTAGTTCATTAGCCAAAATTCTAAGAGCGTAATGCTCTAAATCATTAAAATCTACGACTCCTCTATCTGCCTTTTTTCCAGCATATAGCTCTGTAAATCTTATAACAAGATTATATAAATAATTCATAAGGGGATACAGGCCATTTAAATCCTCTACATATTCTTCTGGACTAACCGTAAATATATTTTCTCTAATGTCTTTAACTATATCCTTTGCTCGATCCCTTAAACTTTTAGCTTCCTCTTTTAATACTGGATCACTATCCTTAGAATTCTTTAACCTAACATAGTTCACATTATTTAATTTTTCGTAGAAGTCCGTAATTGGCATATCTAAATTATCATATAAATCAATTACTTGAGCTAAGTCTGAAAGTATTGCTTCCTCATAAACCTCTGGTCCCCCAGGCTTTTGAGATACAGTTAGAGCATCATTTAAAATATCCATAGCACCCTTTAGCTGAATCTCTATTCTACCTTTTATTGTTTTAATCCATGGGCTATCATCAAATTCTTCAATGCATAAATTAAATGCTTCTACCTTTTCTTTAAGCCATACTTCTGGATATGGCTGGCTTTGAATAAATCCATATATCTTTAAAACTAAGTCCTGTAGCCCTTTATCCTCTCTCGTTCCTCCAAAGGATTCCACAAGATCTAAAAATACATCTTCTGCTTTCTCGTAATTTTCTTCAAATAGTTCTTCTAAGGCTTCTAGTCTCATAATGCTAGTTTCTGTTACATCCCCAATTCTAAAACCAGGATCTACATCTATAATATGAAAATGTCTTCTTACTACGTCTATACAAAATGAGTGTACCGTAGTTATAGAAGCTCTATTAAGAAGACTGATCTGTCTTCTTAAATGTTCTTCCTGGTCCGTTTTCTTCTCCATTTCCGCCATTATGGCTCCTGCTATTCTTTCACGCATTTCACCAGCGGCAGCATTAGTAAATGTAACTATTAAAAGCCGATCTATATCTATCTTGTCCTTTAAAATAATTTGAATAATACGCTCAACAAGTACTGCCGTTTTACCAGATCCAGCAGCAGCAGCTACTAATAGGTTGCTACCCCTAGCATCTATGGCAGCTTGTTGTTCTTTAGTCCAGTTTCTCATTGGATACACCTCGTTTCAATACTTTTATATTGCTTTAATTATATCATATATAGAACGGATGTTTTAAATATAAAGAGAATTGCAAAACTGATTATTTAATACTAAAAATCAGTAGAATGTTTTTTATCATTATATGGTATATTAAATGAGTAAGGTTATATAGAGACGATATAAACCTTCTAAATGAGCAATCTACTTTGTAATGATATTTAATAAAAAACACAAAAGAAGGGTGAAAAACGAAATGAATTGGTTTCTAAATGCAGAAAGAGCCATAATGCTATTTTTTCAGAATATAAGATCTGAACCTTTTGATAGCATTATGATATTTATTTCCTCTCTAGGTGATAGAGGAGCAATTTGGATTATTATCTGTTTAGCACTTATATGCACTAAAAGATTTAGAAAAGCTGGAATTATAGGTCTGCTTTCTCTCGCATTCTGTTTTTTGATAAACAACCTTATTATTAAAAATATAGTCCAGAGGCCAAGACCATTTTATACCATTGAAGAGTTAAGTATTATAGTATCTATACCTAGTGAGTTTTCTTTTCCATCTGGTCATTCTAGCAGTAGTTTCGCAGCAGCTAATGGAATTTTTCTTGCTTCAAAAAACAGGAAGTTTTCCGCACTTTTTATACTTGCTACACTAATTGCCATATCTAGAGTGTATGTTGGCGTACACTATTTGTCCGATATTTTAGCAGGTGCAATTGTAGGTATATTAAGCAGTTGGATGGTTTATCGTATATCTATAAAATTAAAGAGTTTTTCACAGTTTTGAACTCTAATATGAACAAGAGTCTTCTTAATAGAAGACTCTTGTTTTACAAATATCATCTAAAATTTCTTTAAATGCTGAATATCTTTGAAACTCAAAAACTTTTTAAAGGCTGTAGGAATAGAATATTCCTTCTCCAATGCTTCAGAGTCTGCCCAAACATAGGATCCAAAAGTATCTGCACAACTTATATAGTAGCATACCATTTCCCATTTTATATGGGTAAAAATATGCTGTGCCTTTTTCATTTTTTCAATCTTGCATTCTAAGCCACTTAATTTTTCAACTTGAAAAAGAACTTCACTTTTTTCTAAAATACCGTCTATATTCGGTAATTGCCACATTCCTTCAAGAACACCTTTTTCTTTACGTTTTTGCAAAGCAATTCTGCCTTTGGAGATGAATACAAAAAGAGTTAGTTCCCGTGTTTTACGAACCTTCTTTTCTTTTCTCACTGGCAGAAAACTTTGGGTATCATTTATATTTGCCATGCATATATCCATAGCTGGACATTGATAGCAAAGTGGTGTACCATTTGGCAAACAAATAGTTGCGCCCAGTTCCATAAGGCTCTGCGTAAAATTACCACACTGATTTTTAGGATAAACTTCTGCTAAATTACTTCCTATTTCCTTTTTCATCTTTTCTTCATCAATACAACGGTAGTCTTCTGTAATTCTAGAAATTACCCGCAATACATTACCATCCACTGCAGCCACAGGTAGATTGAAGCTAATAGAGGAAATAGCTCCTACAGTATAACTCCCGATACCAGGCAGTTTTAATAATTCCTCATAAGTTTTAGGGAAGTTACCGCCATACTGTTCTACTATTATTTTTGCTGTTTTATGCAGGTTTCGTGCCCTTGAATAATAGCCCAAACCTTCCCATAGCTTCAAAACTCTTTCTTCATCAGCTGAAGCCAGTGCGTGAATGGTAGGAAAAGCATCAAGAAACCGGTTATAGTAATCAACAACCGTATCTACTCGTGTCTGCTGAAGCATAATTTCCGACAGCCAAACACGGTAAGGATCTTGATTTTGACGCCATGGTAAATCTCGAGCATTCTTTTTATACCAACTCAGTAGTTTTTCTGGCAGTCTTTTATAATTCTTCTTTTTCTCTTCCACGAGATGCTGAATATAACGGATATTATCCTCATAAATCGGAATCATATCAGCTTCTGCACAGTACTCAGATAGCTTATCAATTTCAATCCATTTTACGCCACTATTTTCATCTGGCTTTATTCTTATTTTTTCCTTTTCAGAGCAGATAAAACCAAAGGTAACATTATAGTGTTTATGAGCAATAACCTTTTTTCCTTTTTTTATATGTTCTTTTACTGGTAAAGCTTCTGCTGAAAGAATACTTTTGCTTACAGGGTACAGCTTTTCTACACCGGTCTCTTCTTGAGCTTCTTTATAAGCTACCGAGTATAAATCAGTTTCGCCATCGGCATGGCCACCAGTCCATCCATAGCTGTTGTATATATTATGATGAACCATCAATATTTTATCTAATTGGGGGTTTAAAATAATGGCAGAGGCTGTCATATGTCCGTGAAGGGTATCCCGAGAATATAACAGCTCTCCATACTGTTCTAACTGAGCTAGAATTATATCTTTACTTTCCCGCTGGAGACTCGTACGAGGTATAAATTGTTTAATTAATGTCGTAATGTTCATTGATTTTCCTTTCTACTAAAAATTGTTTTTTTTATTCGTCGTCTTTCCGTTTACTATAACAAAGACATTCTTTACTCTCAAATAGACTTTGACTATACAAGAATTGAGAATCCCTCAGTAAAACCAATGGCTTTCTATACATAAAAGTATGCTATTTTCACAGCGTCTGAAAGCCAGTCTATTTTCTTTTATCAAGCTTTTCTATAAGAACATCATAATCATGCTGATAATTTTCATTTGTATAGTTTGTTAATTTATATATCAGAAATTACAACATCCCTACGATCATTGTCCCAAATTACAGTTTTTCCTCCATGTTCTGCAAGAAATCTTAATGGAACCATAGTTCTACCACCAACTATTTTAGCTGGCACATCTAATACAACAGTATTCTCCAAAATTCCATCATCAAAATTATTTACAGTTGCTATGTTACTGTCAATCTTTAATTTAATTACTTTTGTTTCATTAAATAATGTAACTTCCTTGGTCTGTTCATCCCACTTCACATTGTAACCACTATACTCAGCTGCTACTCTAATAGGTACCATAGTTCTATCATTTTCTATAAAGGACTCTTGATCTGAATAAATCCAATGATAAATTCCTTCCCTAGAATCTGACCAAACTAAATATCTATAAATATTGATATCTCTATTCATATATGGGTGAATAAACTCATAGGATGACGTGCTATTACCATAAGTAAGCTTTCCACCACCGAATCCAGAAATATAATCGTATTCACAGGGAATTATATGATTTCCTTTCGAATCAATTAAACCACTCTTACCATTCTTTATAACATGCGCATAACCTTCTATAAATTCAAAGGCCATATCATATTGAAAATCGATTACAACTTCTCCTTCATGGTCTAAGTATCCCCACTTCCCATTATATTGCATGGCAATAAGTCCACTACCATAACCACTAAAGTTATCATACTTACAATCTGCTATTACTTTCCCTGTCTTCCCATCGAAAAGACCATATTTACCATCTTTTAAAATAATACACAAAGTATCATTAAATTCTCTACCTAAAGGATTAATCCAATCATATTCTACAGGAAGAATTACATTGCCATTCCAATCTATAATTCCATGTTTACTATTCTTCTCTGCAAATAAATAAGGAAAGTTATGTTCTTTATTAACACTGATATAGGAATAATCGAATTCACTGATCGGATTAAAATCTTTATCTCCTACAGCAAAGTTCCAAATTTCATAGGAGTTATCAGGGTCTTCAGAATATTTTCCTGTAAATCTAGACAAAATACTATATTCTCCATCATAATAATATATCATCTGTGTGTCTGAAGAATAAATTTCCTCATTTTCTTTCGTTAAAATCTTAGTTTTTATATCACTATTCTGATTCAACAAAAGTATATAGTCTCCAGAAATCATAAGGTCAAAGCCTGAGACAAGAGGAACTATAAATTGTCCCTCTTCATCTATAACACCTACTTTTCCATAATCATAGACTCTTCGCATACCATTATTCCATGAATCAACGCTTTCATATTTGTTATTACCAAAAGAAAATATAGTTTGTGAACTCATTAAAAGAATGAATGCTAATGCTATTTTTATCTTTTTACTCATATTATTTTCGCCTTCTTTTTAAAATTATTTTTAAAAAATGGTTTACTTTTCAAAATTGAATTGATTTTATATAGCGTAGGGGATCAATAATTGCCCTAAGTTTGGAACTAGCAACTAATTCTAAAAAGAGTACATTACAAAATACTCTCTACCCTTTTTAATTTTCTTTTCTTATTTTTTCTAATACTTCATCATTCTTTAGCTCTTTAATATTTTTATACTGATTATCATGAAAGCTATGATCAAATTGGCATATGGAAATGTATTCGCAATACTTGCAAGATGTGTCTCCACCTTTTTTAAATGGCTCTATTTTAACATTTCCTTTTAACATTTCCTCACCAATCTCTTTAACAAGCCCTCTTACGTGTTTAAGTAAAGCCTTAAAATCTTCCTCTGGAAGAGCAGAGGACGTC
>JAEWHG010000033.1 GCA_023387935.1 Bacillota bacterium | reverse complement strand
AATCATCTATTTTAACTTAAATACACTAATAGCGCTTGATAATGTTTTTACAATATTATTTAACTCTTGCATAGTTGCTACAACCTCTTCTACTGAAGCTGTCTGCTCTTCAGCAGATGCACTTACTTGTTGAGTTGATGCTGCAGATTCTTCTGATATAGCCGAAATACTTTCGATTGATTGTAGCACTCTGTTTTTAGCACTATCAATATCTTCAACGTATTGATCTAATAAAGTAATATTTTCAGATACATCATCTGTCGCAGCATTTATATCAGTAAAAACTTTTTCTGTATGAATTAGCGCATCATTTGCATTATTAACAGCCTCTACTGTATCATCCATTTTATCTTGTGTATTGACTATAATCATTCTTATTTCATCAATGATCTTTTGAATTTCACTAGTAGCTGTAGAACTTTGTTCTGCTAGTTTTCTTACTTCTTCTGCTACAACTGCAAATCCTCTACCTGCATCTCCTGCTCTTGCTGCTTCTATTGCAGCATTTAATGCTAATAAGTTCGTTTGTTCTGCAATAGAGTTTATAGTATCTACAATCGTTCCAATGGATTGAGATTTATGGGTTAGTTCCTTAATTCCATTATTTGCATTTTGAACAGCTTCTATGTTTTTACTGAATCCATCCTTAAGTGTAGCAATGGATTGAATACCTAAATCAGTTTTACCTCTCATTTCAGTAGTGCTACTACTAGTTTTTGTAGAGTTTTCTTTTATACTTTCTACTCTTTCAGCTAATGTATTTGTTATATTGAAAGTTTCTTGAGTTTCCTGCGCTTGATTTGTAGCACCCATAGCAATTTCTTGAATCGTTTTTGAAACCTCATTACTTGATTGTCCAATTTCTTCTACTGATATAGCTATTATATCTGTAGAGTTCTCTACTCTTCCAATGATCTCTACAGTTTCATTAAATAATTTTCTTATATTTCCTATCATTGTATTAAAACTATTACTTAGTTCTCCAACTTCATCCTTACTCTTTACCGCAATATTAACTGTTAAATCTCCATTTTCTGCTTGCCCCATAATGCTCTGTAGTTCCTTTATGGGCTTTGTTATTGACTTCGTTATTACAATGGCAGTAATTAGAGAGAAAAGAACAATACAAACTAAAGTACCAATAATAATATTTCTAGAAGTCACAACTGTTGTTCCTGCGGTTAGGTATAACTCTTCCGCTCTATTAAATGCAAGCTCCCGTATAGGACCTAGAAAACTTTCTATTAGTCGAACTTGATTGCCACCTTTTTGTTGGGTGATTAATGCAGCTTGTTTTACATCACCAGCTTTTATAAATTCTATTATTTCATCTCGAATAGGCTTCCAATTTTTAAATGCATTATAGGCTTCATCTATCATGCCTATATCTCCGGCAAAACGATCGTATATGATATCAAAATCTTCATATATATTTTTCTCAAGTTCATTAATTATCTTCTCTGAGTTTTCAATTCTAGAAAGACTTGTACTTATAGAAATATCCTTCATTTCTCTATGTATCTTAATTATATCACGTTCAACTTGCAAAACTGATCCTCTCACCGTAAATGGACGATTATACAAATTCATTATTGAATTTTCCAATTCATTTAAGTATGTTATGCTTAAACCACCAATTATTAGAGTCAGAATTATAATTAATAGAAATGCAAAATTAAGTTTTTTTGCTATTTTTAAGTTTTTTAACATTGATATGTCCTCCTTATAGGTTCTATTAATAAATTTTTATGGATACTACTACTGTTATATAATATTTGATCTCATAAATCCCTTCGATTATATTTTAATAATACTCAAAACCTATTGTTTAAATTTCGCCATTATTCTATATATTCCTCTTTTATTTTTTTAATTTCGCTAATTGTTTGAAAATTATAGATCTAATTAAAGAAATTACTTTAAACTACCTTAAAAACAAAATAATTATAATAACTATCCACTATAACACCAGAGTTTTATTTAGTGGTATGATTTAAATATGGTATTTTGTAAATTTTATGCTATAAATATAATAGGAGGCTATATATGAAAAACTATTATACTACATCGGAAGTGGCAAAAATAATCGGAATACATCCTAATACTGTAAGGCTTTATGAAGAATTAGGCCTAATCCCTACGCCTAAAAGAATGTCTAACGGTTATCGTATTTTCACAAAACTTCATATTGATCAATTTAAAATAGCAAGAGCTGCTTTTCAAGTAGAAATTTTACAAAATGGTTTAAGAAAAACGGCAGTTGAAATAATCAAAACCTCTGCTACTGGAAACTTTGATAAAGCCTTAGAGCTTACGGAAAAATATTTAAAACAGATTAACAGTGAAAAAAGAAATGCAGAAGAAGCAATTTCTATAGCTGAAGGAATATTATCACAATCAAATAAAGAAATAAACAATATGTATCTTACAAGAAAGCAAGCTGCCGATTATCTTGATATTACCATAGACACCTTAAGAAATTGGGAACTAAATGGATTATTAACTATTAAACGTAAACATAATGGCTACAGAGTGTATACTGACGAAGATATACAGATATTAAAAATCATTCGTTCTTTAAGATGCGCAAATTATTCGTTAGCCTCTATTTTAAGAATGCTCAATGGTATCTCTACCAACCCGCAATCAGATATACGAGCTATCATCGATACTCCAAGAGATAATGATGATATTATTTCTGTATGTGATAAACTCTTGTCTTCATTAAATCATACAAAAACAAATGCTGAATATATGTATTCCCATCTCAAAGAAATGAAAAATGAATATAATTCAACCCCTCCACTCTAACACCAACCTTTTAATTGGTGTTATTCTTTTTATGTATAAAACATATAGGGAGGTAATAAAGCATGGAAACTACAATTAAAGTAGAGCAATTATGTAAATCTTATGAAGGAGTGTCGGCAATTAAAAGTGTGAACATTTCCGTTGCTAGTGGCGAAGTGTTTGGTCTATTAGGTGCAAATGGAGCTGGTAAAAGCACATGTATCGAATGCATATTGGGTACAAAAAAATTAGACAGTGGAACTGTATCAATTTTAGGTATGAATCCACAGTTAAATAGAAAGGTCTTATTTGAAAAAGTTGGTGTTCAATTTCAAGAAGCAAATTATCAAGACAAAATAACTGTAGAAGAGCTTTGTGAACAAATTGCTTCTCTTTATAAAACAACTTCAGACTTCGGGAAATTATTAAAGCAATTTGGACTTTCAGACAAGTTAAAAAGTCCTGTGATTGAGCTTTCTGGTGGCCAAAAGCAGCGCCTATTTATTATACTCGCATTAATTCCAGACCCAGAAGTCGTTTTTTTAGATGAATTAACAACAGGACTCGATGCAAAAGCAAGGCGCGATGTATGGAATTGTCTTTCTTCTCTAAAAGATAAGGGCTTAACAATATTCTTAAGCTCTCACTTTATGGATGAAGTTGAAAAGCTGTGTGATAAAATAGGGATTCTTAAGAAAGGCGAAATTATATTCTACGGAACTGTAAAGGAAGCAATCGAATCCAGCCCCTTTGATAAGTTTGAGGATACGTACCTATGGTTTACAAATGAGGAGGAAAGTAATAATGAAAACATTTAAAACTATGTTAAAGACAGAATTGAAATTATCACTAAGAGGAATGGATATGTTTATTTTCGCAATTTGTTTCCCTATTGTAATGGTAATTATTCTTGGAATTGTAAGTAAAAGCAAACCAGCCTTTAATGATGCCGAATATACATTTTTACAGCAATCCTTTGGATCAATTGCCAGCATCGCTATATGTGCCGGAGGAGTTATGGGTCTCCCTTTACTTGTATCTGATTACCGTCATAAAAAAATATTAAAAAGATTTAAAGTAACTCCTATAAGTCCTATCTTAATCTTAGGGGTTCATGTAACTATTTACACTATATATTCTATCGCTTCACTTGTTCTCGTTTATTTAACAGCTAACATTTTCTTTGGATACCACATGAATGGTTCATGGTTACAATTTTTAGGTAGCTATTTTTTAGTTATATTATCTATGTTTAGTATTGGAATGATGGTGGGCGGTATTTCTGCTAATATGAAAATAGCAAGTATTGTAGCAAGCTTGTTATATTTCCCTATGTTAATTTTCTCTGGCGCAACTTTACCATATGAATTAATGCCGGAATCTCTTCAAAAAATAGTAAATTTTATGCCTCTAACTCAGGGAATAAAGCTTTTAAAGGCATCTTCTCTTGGATTAAGTCTTGATAGTGTTTTAGTTCCTATTATTATAATGATTGTGATATCAATAATTTGCATTAGTATATCAATTAAATTTTTTAGGTGGGAATAGAGTAAAAATTAAATTTAATTTTATATTTTCAGCTAAACTTTCAGAAATGGAGTCTACTATATAGTAGGCTCCATTTTCTCTAAAAAAATTATTATTCCTTATACAGCATATAGTGCTAAACAGAGCTATCTAGAAAAAAATCCTAAAGTAATTCAAAAGTTATTGTCCTAATTTCCAGAATAATAACACAAATGTTTAAATATACATTAAAATAAGTAGCTACATTATCAAATGTTTAAAATGAGTATGTAGTCTAATTTAGAAAAGGGGGTATGTAGATGGAATCTAATTCAAAAAAAGCAAACAAGGGTTTTTTAGCATGGGTTGAAAGAGTAGGAAACAAAATTCCACATCCTTTCATATTATTCTTGTGGCTTATTGTCATTATTGCTGCCGTGTCATTTATAGCAAACAAGGCAGGTTTATCAGTAATTAATCCTACAGATGGGCAAGAAGTTATAGCTAAAAATTTACTGTCTGGAGAAGGGATTAATTTTGCATTGTCAAATGCAACAAAGAACTTTACAGGTTTTGCACCTTTAGGATTGGTACTAACTATGACACTCGGTATTGGACTTGCTGAACAAGTTGGACTTATGTCATCATTTATGAGAAAAACAATACTTGGGGCCTCTCCCAAACTAATTACCTTTGTTATTATGATCATTGGTATAAATGGAAATATAGCATCTGATGCTGCTATAGTTATAATTCCAGCTATTTCTGCTATGATTTTTTTATCCATTGGTAGACATCCACTAGCAGGTATTGCTCTAGGATATGCAGCTACTACGGCTGGTTTTAGTGCTAACTTTTTAATAGCTGGTACAGATGGGCTATTAGCAGGTATTACTAACGAGGCATCAAAAATTGTTGGCGGTTTTGAAATCCCCGTTACTGCTAACTGGTATATCATGGCTTCATCGACTCTTGTTTTAGCATTTGTAGGTACTTATATTTCTGAAAAAATAATCGAACCAAGACTTGGAAAGTATCATGGCAAAAAGGAAGTTATTAACGAAAAAGTTTCACCACAAGAAAATAAAGCTCTTAGAAGCGCAGGGATTGGGCTTATAGTATACTTATCTGCATTGGTTATATTGGCTGCTCCAAAAACTAGTTTCTTAAGGAATCCTGATACTGGCTCTTTAATTGATAAGTCGCCTCTACTGGCTGGTATAATTCCTTTACTATTACTTCTCTTCTTATCAACTTCTATTCCGTATGGTAAAAGTATAGGAAAAATAAAATCGAGTGGAGATATTCCTAAATATATGGGATTAGCAATTAAAGATATGTCCCCATTTATCGTTCTAGCCTTTATTATAGGTCAGTTTATCGCTTACTTTAATTGGAGTAATTTAGGTTTAATATTAGCTATATCCGGGGCTAATTTATTAAAAGTTGCAAATTTTACAGGTATTCCTCTATTCATAAGTTTTATTTTATTAACAGCTTTTGTAAACTTATTTATAGGAAGTGGTTCTTCAAAATGGGCTTTACTTGCACCAATATTTGTTCCACTATTTTATTTACTAGATTACAATCCGGCATTAACACAAATGCTTTATAGAATAGGAGACTCCGCGACTAATATAATTTCTCCTTTATTTCCTTATTTCCCAATAATTTTAGGTTTATTCAATGAATATGATGAAGAAGCTGGAGTAGGCACTGTATTATCGCTAATGATACCGTATTCTTTAATTATGCTTGCAATATGGATAATATTAGGTATACTGTGGATTTCATTTGGATTACCACTAGGACCAGGGGGAGGATTATACTTATAATATGAAAGAAAAATTAGATCGTATTATCACTAAGCATATTGACAACGTAATTATGATTAGAAGAGATATTCACCAAAACCCTGAATTGGGCATGGAGGAATTTCAAACATCAGATATGGTTAGAGAAGAATTAGAGAAATTGGGCTTTGAAGTTAATACTAATATTGGTAAAACTGGTGTTGTAGGAATATTAAGAGGTAAAGAAAATGGTAAAACACTTCTCCTAAGAGCGGATATGGATGCACTTCCAATAGATGAGCTAACGGATTTATCTTTCAAGTCCAAGGTCCTTGGAAAAATGCATGCCTGTGGCCACGATGTTCATACCGCCATACTTCTAGGAGTAGCCAAGGTATTAAATGAATTAAAAAGTGAAATAACGGGCAATATAAAATTTGTATTTCAACCGGCTGAAGAGTGCAACCCTACTGGTGGAGCACGGTATATGATAGAAGATGGCGTTCTCGAAAATCCAAAAGTTGATGCAGCCTTAGCTCTTCATGTTTGGGGTGTACCTATTGGTAAAATAGGATTAAAATCTGGCACCATTATGGCTCAATCTGATAGAATTTATATTACTATAAAGGGTAAATCGTCGCATGCTTCTCAGCCTCAAAATGGAGTAGATGCTATCGTGGTTGCTGCTCATGTTATAACTGCTCTCCAAACTATTGTCAGTAGAAATATAGATCCTATGGAAAGTGCAGTAGTTACGATAGGAACTATACATGGAGGTAGTAGATACAATGTTTTATCTGATAAAGTCGTTATGGAAGGTACCGTCAGAATATTCGATCCTATCATAGCAGAGATCATGCCTCGAAGAATTAAATCTATAGTAGAAAACATCTGTACAGCATTTGATTGTGAATGTGATGTAGAATACGTAAATGGTTATTCACTCACTATAAATGATGATTTGCTAACCAAGGATGTAACACAATCCTTAATAAATACACTGGGTGAAGATAATATAATTATTGCAGATAAACCAGCTTCAGGGGGAGAAGATTTTTCAGAATTTTCAAAACTAGTACCTTCAGTGTTATTCTGGCTAGGTATGCAATCTGATATTAATAAGGATAACTGCGTGCTCCATAGTCCAACTTTAATAATCGATGAAAGCTGTATACAAATCGGTATCAAAGCTTTATCTAACATAGCCATTGATTTTTTATCAAAATAAGAATCTCCTAAAGGAGATTCTTATTTTGATAAAATTTCTATTGTTCTAATAAAAGCTTTATATGCCATAATTAATACATCTTCATCATAATCAAATCTATTATTATGATGAGCTGCAGATAAATTGGTACCGAATATAAAATAAATAGAGTCCCCTCCATTTTCCTCCACTTTATTCATCATATAAGTAATATCTTCCGACCCGCCTAAAGACCTTTCTAGATCTATTTCAAAACCCTCTTTTTGAAGCTCATTTGATATTCTATGGATAAATTTCTTATTACGATTAAAGTATGATGGCGCACCTCCAGTTAATGTAGATCTATATTTAACATCGAATGCTGTTGCACTTCCTTCTATTACTTTGTCAACCTTAGCCTTTAATCCTTCGTTTACTTCCTCATTTTCTCCCCTTGTCTCTATTTGCATCATAGCTTTATGTGGAACAATATTTCTCGATGTTCCTGCTTCAAGTACACCCACGTTCAATCTACTCATTCCTGCCCCAAATTGGGTTAATGTATGAAGGTTTAAAGCACAACTTGCAGCTGCTAGTAATGCATTTTTCCCAAGTTCTGGACTTACTCCAGCATGGGATGGTACACCTTCAAAGTATACATTTATCTTAGATGTAGCTAAAAACCCTACGGTTCCTATTGCTAATATTCCTTTTTCAACGCCTAGCCCTATATGCCCTGACAATAGATATTTAACTCCCGAAAGAATCCCTGCATCTACCATACTTTTGGCGCCTCTTACACCCTCCTCCGCAGGCTGAAATATCAATATAAATTTTCCATTTAACCTTTCCTTATTAATCATCAAATATTCAGCTATACCTAATCCTATTGAAATATGTCCATCATGTCCACATGCGTGCATTGCTTTATTATTCTTTGATCTGAAACCCTTTTTCTTAGGCAAGTGCTCTTCATCATCGCTCTCTTCTATGCCATTGGCATCGATATCAAATCGCATCGCAATAGTGTCTCCAGGCTTATTCGTGTCTAATATTGCTACGACACCTGTGTATCCTTCCAATATTTCCGATATATCATAATCCCTCATTAAATCAAGTTCATCCCTATGTTTCATCATCTCTTCTTTTGTTGGTAAACCCATTCTCTCACTGTGTATAGATTTACCGTAAGTGATTTCATATCCTAATTTTTTTAGATAGTCGATTATTTTTACTGTTGTCTCAAATTCTAACCAGCCGATTTCTGGCATTTTATGAAATTCTCTTCTCAGCCTACTTAATTTGTTTTCAATATCTTTCATCATCTTCTCCCCCTTATATATTTAATTATATTTGCTTTTATCTAGACATATTCTATATTACGTACTCGTAATGTTCATTTCCTGTCTAGCTTCAATTTTAAAAAAGACAAAAAAATTAATAAAATCCTACTGATAGTTAATCAGTAGGATTTTATTTAAGATTTTAAATATTTATTATAATTATTCCTGAAATATCCAACTCTCTGCAAATATTGTTGTATGTCAAACTAAATTCCTTATATCATAATATTTAGTTTCAATTGAGCTGTAATATATTTTTTCTATAATTTATATTAAAAATATAGAATATTATAAATTCAATCCATTACTTAGAATATATAATGCGCCAATTGCTATCCCAACAGAGCTAGCTACAATAAACTCTTTTATGTCTTGCAATATATTACCCATAATAAACACCTCCATATGTAGATACATTTTAAAATATATATTAATTATATCCATATTACAAACATTATAACACTTAAATATTAAAATAAACTTAAAATATTTAAACAAATAAATTAATTCTTCAAAACTTTCATGTTAGCTATATTCATAATAAAAATAAGGATAATGGAGAATTTATAAATTCATTTCTCCATTATCCTTTACTATTTTTTAAGCTTCCATTTGTCTCATCATTTTCAATATGACTTGATCTGTAAAGTGCATTCCTTCTTCTGACAACATGCCTAGATTCTTAATCGTATCTTCTGCTGTATTTGCTATGATTCCATTTTTAGTAGGAACAACTTGATCATTTAATGCTAGTAATGCTGACTGGATTGCAGCAGATGCAGAAGTTGCAAGCTTTAATGCACATCCTACCTTTGCACCATCGCAAATCATTCCACTTAAATTAGCTATCATATTTTTGATCGCACCATCGATTTGTTCCTCATTAGCTCCCATTAGCCATGCAATAGCAACACTGGCTCCTGTAGCAGCAGCTACTCCACAACCACACAAGGCAGATAACCTTCCAATATAATGTTTAATATAGCTATTTATAATATGGCTAATAGCTAAAGCTTTAGCTAGTTTTTCATCATCAACAGAAAACTTCCTATGATACGCTAAAATTGGTAAAATAGCAGTTAATCCATTGTTTCCACTTCCATTGCTACTCATTACTGGCATATTTATACCGGACATTCTAGCATCGGAGCCTCCTGCTGTTAACATCATTGCCGTATTCATTAAATCATCCGATAAAATCCCTCTTTGTATATTTTCATAAATTGTTATTCCAACAGACATACCGGACTTTTTACTTAAACCAGCCATTGCTATTTTTTCATTCATTTCTAGTCCATCTAGCATAAACTTAATATCTTCCATATTTAATTTTTCTATTTCTTTTATAATATCATTGATCTTTAATGTGTATAATGGATTGGTATCTTTGATATTTCCGCCATTTTCATCTCTTTTATCTAATATTATATTACCTTGTCTTTCTAAATAAACAAATTCATTGTGCTTATTTTGTATAATAACAGAAGAGCTTTCCCCTGCAGTATCTAATTTGACTTCAATATATATTTTTTCTTCCGTATCTTTAATTTTGATAGATACTTTATTGTCATTAATTAATTTATTTGCTAATTCTATTTCTTCTTCTTTTATTCCATCTAATACACCAAGTCCTTTTTCGCTTTTCCCCCCAACTACGCCAAGGGCTGCAGCAATAAATAAGCCTACTTCATTTGTATTAGGTATCCCTACAGCTAGCCCATTTTTATAAATATTTGGACTTACCATAATTTCTAAGCTATTTATTTCTTTACTCTCCACCAACTCCATAGCCTTTGCACATGCTAAAGCCACTGCTACAGGTTCTGTACATCCCATAGCTGGTAATACTTCTTCTTTTAAGGTATCTATTATCAATCTTCCTAAGTCCATGCTACATTCCTCCCATAAATTCACAATTAATATATATTACTTTCAATGCAATAATCATGCCAATGTAGAATTGTTGGAAAATACAGATTGTTTTATTGTATATTCTCA
This sequence comes from Bacillota bacterium, assembly GCA_023387935.1. Lineage (GTDB taxonomy): Bacteria > Bacillota > Clostridia > Peptostreptococcales > Natronincolaceae > Alkaliphilus_B. The sequence goes on along the minus strand of JAEWHG010000033.1, from coordinate 3,143 downwards.
AAATGAGAATGTGTAATAAAAAAACAGTCTCAAAATGATATTCAGTGTCATTTTGAGACTGTTTCAGCTTTATATTGTTTTAATCTCATATTCTTTCTTATATTATTCCGATCCCATATTCTTTTATCTTTCTATATAATGTAGCTCTACTTATACCTAATGATTTTGCCACACATAGAATAGACTGATCCTTATCTTTAAAATGCAGCATAGCCTTTTCTATTTCTTTTTTCTCCAGTTCTTTAATAGGGGTTATCGTACTATTTATTTCTTCATGTAATATTTGTTGTTCTCTTATTAGCCTGTTCGGCAAATCATTTTTTCCTATAATATTACTATTGCACATATTCACTGCATATTCTATAGTGTTTTCTAGTTCCCTTACATTTCCTGGCCAATGGTACTTTTTAAAAATACTAAATACATTTTCATCTACACCAATAATATTTTTTTCCAACTTATCATTACATTTTTCTAGCAAATGCTTTACAAGAATAAATATATCATCTATTCGTTGTCTAAGAGGTGGAATATTTATAGGTATCACATTTATTCTGTAAAATAAATCCTGTCTAAATTCTCCATCTAATACTCTTTGCTCTAAATCTTTATTAGTTGCAGCAATGATTCTTACATCTATTGGTATACCTTCTTTTCCTCCCACTTTTTCTATCGTATGGTCTTGAAGTACTCTTAAAAGTTTGGTCTGTAAGTGGAGAGGCATATCCCCTATTTCATCAAGAAAAATAGTTCCTTTATTGGCAAGTTCAAATTTTCCAGATTTACCACCCCGTATAGCACCTGTGAAAGCTCCCTCTGCATATCCAAAAAGCTCACTTTCCAAAAGCTGTTCTGGAATAGCGGCACAATTTATAGGGATAAATGGCCCTTTATTTCTGTAACTATGAAAATGCATTGCCCTAGCAAATAGTTCTTTACCAGTTCCACTTTCACCTTGAATTAACACAGTAGAATTTGATATTGCAGCCCTTTGTGCCTCAAATTTTACATTCTCAAACAAATGGCTATTCCCTATAATATCTTCAAATCTAGTCATTATGTTACCAATCGCGATATCATTTACGATATTTAATACTTCAGAAAGATTGCTAAAAGTGAACAAGATCCCGTATTTTTTATTTTCCAAACTTATAACGCTAGCATCGAAAACACCTCTAAACCTATATCCAGCTCTATTGTATATAAATTCAACATTCTTTATGCCTGTACCTTTATTTACTATTGAAGTAAAATCAAAATCTCCAATAAAATCCTTAATATTCATCCTAGCTGCATATTCTTCATCAATTTTGAATAATTGAATTGCCTTTTTATTATACCTTAATACTTGTCCGTAATTATCTACTGCAACAATGCCTTTATCTACAGAGTCCAGCACTATTTCTAGTTCTTTCGCTAACAGCTTAATTTTATCCAAATTCTCTTCTTCTAAAAACTTAGATGAAATCAAGTCTGCCATTTTATCTAAAAACTTAAGTAGATTTTTCGGATTACTAACAATTGCATTTCTTTGTTCATCCCCAAAAGCAATCAACCCAATAACCCCAATTATTTTTTCCCCCACCTTAATAGGGCAACAAACCTCTGCATGCTCATCACAGGAATTTATATTTTCGCACTTTAAACAAGCACTGTGCTCTCCAGGATTTTCTATAATAAAGCTTTCTCCCTGTCTTAATGCAAATCCAAAAACGGAGTCATTACTTACTTTTTCTCCAATTCTTGATTTATAACACCCTGTACCTGCAATTCTAGTTAATCTACTATCAACAACAGTTACATCTACTTTAATTACACTGGAAATTGCTTCAGAAATATTCTGAACGTTGGATACAATCTTTACTAAATCCACTTTCAATCACCCTTTTATAGTTCTGAATAATTAAGAAGATATAGGGAGACCTATATCTTATCAATTGTAATATCTATTTCGTCTGATTTTCTGCTCTTTTCTCTTAATATTCCAAATGCTAATGCAGTTATTGGAATACATAAAACAAGCCCTATACTACCTGCAAATGATCGTATTATTTCCGTTGCTATAATATCTAAGTTAATAATCTTAGTAAAATCTTCTCCATAAGCAGTAAACAGTAGTAATAATGGAATAGAACTACCTGTATATGCTAATATAAGCGTATTTGCCATTGTCCCCATAATATCTTTACCTACATTCATACCTGACATTATTAATGCCTTTGTTGACATAGTAGGATCCGCATTTCTAATTTCCTCCATGGATGAAGAAATGGACATCCCCACATCCATAACAGCTCCCGATGCTCCAATAATAATTCCTGAGAACAAAAGTCCTCTAAAGTCAAACTGTACTCCCTGAGGTATATACATTAACATTACGGCTTCTTCACTAGAAAGTCCAGTTAGTTTAACCATAGTACCTATAACATAAGCGATTAGACCTGCAGCAAAAACGCCTCCTAATACACCGATGATTGCTGCATAGCTTTTTCTATTGATACCACCTACGGTTAAAACCGTTATCAATGTTATAACAATTGATATACCTATTGTTAATGTTACAGGATTGTATCCAGCTAATAGCCCTGGAATTAATACTTTTAACACTAAAAATAGCGTAAGCATTAAGGTTAAAATCGTTTTTAATCCCTTCATTTTTCCAATAATTAATATTAAAGCTATGAATATTGCTGCAACCACATATACATATGTAGATCTTAAAAATTCAGCTATAGATATTTCTATACTTCCATCCTCTAATTCTTCAACTGTAACCAATACTTTACTACCAGGTTCTACTTCAATATCATAACCAACGCTTCCAGTTAGATGATGAGGCACCTCAAATAATTGTCCTTTATATTCACCATTTAATATCTCAATTGTTACGATCATACTTTCTATAAAAATAGGATTATCAGGGTCAGTTTCTAAATATTCAACATCTAAAACCTTTGCCTTTAAAAGTTCTGGCATAACATCTTCAGAGATTACTGTTTCTCCATCTGCGTAACTGTAATTAAAGCTACTAGGACTTATAAGCACAAGCACTGTAAATAGTATTAAAATAAGTTTTTTCATTACAAATTCTCCTTTCACTTATTTTAATAGTATCATAAATACCTATTCAAATAAATATAAAA
>JAEWHG010000201.1 GCA_023387935.1 Bacillota bacterium | reverse complement strand
ATTCTAAAATTATATTTTTCAGTGATTAAATTGCTTAATGCGTTATTATTATGCTAAAATTGTTTTAACTATTACGCTACCCTAGGAGGTTATAATCTAATGGCAATATATACAATAGGAGTAAGTCTTTTAAATAGTATTGCTCTAATGTTTCTTATCACTTTTTTATTATCAAGAACTAACGCCTTTAAAAATTTGATTTTAAATAAAAAAAATACATTTAAAAATAAAATTTTTTTAGCTATAGTCTTTAGCTTTGTTGGAATCTTTGGTACTTACTATGGATTTCCTATAGAGGGTGCTATTGCAAATTCTAGGGCAATAGGAATTGTAGTTGCAGGCTTATTAGGAGGTCCTTTCGTAGGCATTAGCGCCGGATTTATTGCAGGCTTTCACAGGTGGGCGATTGATATTGGTGGCTTTACAGCTTTTGCATGCATGATATCTACCGTTCTTGAGGGTATACTTGGAGGTATTGCATATAAGTTCAAAGACAGAGTAAAAGAAAAATGGATATTAGGATTCTATACTACTGTTTTAGCTGAGCTATTACAAATGGCAATTGTACTCATTGTTGCTCAACCTTATGACGCTGCCATCAAACTAGTAAGCAAAATAATTATTCCCATGACATTAATGAACTCACTAGGGGCTGCATTGTTTATAATACTTCTTGAAAATATATTTAAAGAACAAGAAAGGGAAGCAGCTGCTCAATCAGAACTTTCATTAAAAATTGCTGATAACACACTACCTATTTTAAGAAATGGTATTAATAAAGATACTGCTACAGCTACTTGTAAGATAATATATTCCATAGCCAAAGTAGACGCAGTAGCAATTACTAAAGGTTCTGAAATTCTTGCCCATATTGGTATTGGATCCGATCATCATTTACCTGGAAAAATGATACAAACTGCTGCTACTAAAACTGTATTAGAAACAAAAAAATCTATTATTGTAGATAATAAACATGAAATTGAGTGCAAAAACAAAAACTGTAAGCTTAGCTCTGCTATCATAGTGCCCTTATTTAAAGGCGATAAGGTTATAGGTGTATTAAAGATATATAAAGCTAAAAAAAATGGAATTTCATCTATTGATGTGCAATTAGCAGAGGGACTTGCTAAACTTTTTTCAACTCAAATAGAACTTGCTGAAATTGACAACAATGCTAAACTTTTATCTAAAGCTGAATTTAAAGCGCTACAGGCACAAATTAATCCTCATTTTCTTTTTAATGCGCTAAATACTATCGTATCTATGATTAGAATAAATCCTGAAATGGCTAGAAAATTACTAATTAATCTAGGCAATTTTTTAAGAGAAAGCTTTAAGGAAAAAGAAGATATCGTAGACATCGTTAGCGAATTAAAGCATGTGGAAGCTTATTTAGAAATTGAAAAAGCGCGATTTGGGGAAAGAATCAATGTTATATATAATATAAATAGTAGTAACTTTAAAATTCCTCATCTGATATTACAACCATTAGTTGAAAATGCAGTAAAGCACGGCATTTGTCCTAAAAAAGAAGGTGGAACTATTTCTATAATTGTAGATGAGGATGAGAATAACTATATCCTTAAGGTTGACGATAATGGTATTGGATTTGATAATACTATAGATAATCCTACGAATCATGGAATAGGTATGAAAAATATAGATCAAAGACTTAAATCTATATATGGTAGCGAGTTTGGATTGAAAATCGAAAGTGAAAAGGGATTAGGAACTAAAGTCCTAGTTAATATTCCAAAAAGGGGTGTTTAGAATTGAGTATACGAGCTGTAATAATAGATGATGAATATTTGTCCATTGAAGAATTATCATTTTTGCTATCTAAAATTAATTATATAGATATTGTAGGTAAAGCTAATTGCGGTATAGATGGAGTGAAGCTTATAAAAGAAATACAGCCCGATTTAGTCTTCGTAGATGTTAACATGCCTGACATAACTGGAATCCAGCTTTGTAGAGAAATTAACAGGTTGAATATTAAATGTAAAGTTATTTTCACTACTGCATACGATCAATATGCTATAGAAGCCTTTAATGTAGATGCGATCGATTATATATTAAAGCCCTACGAAGAAGAAAGAGTTGTAAAGGCTGCCCTAAAAGCAAAACATACTCTAGAAAATACCACTACTACTTCAGTACCAACAAACAATATTACTTTCAATAAATTGCCTGTGTTAAAGGATGACAAATTAGTATTAATAGATATAGAAAATATTCTATTTATATACACCGAAGACAGGAACATATATATTAAGACAAAAAAAGAAGTATTTTGTTCTAGTTATTCTTTACAAGAATTAGAAGATAGACTTAGTGGTAAAGGATTTTTTAGAACTCATCGGAGCTATTTAGTTAATCTTAATAAAATAAAGGAAGTTTCTCCTTGGTTTAATGGCTCTTATATAATTATATTAGATGGTATTGATGATGAAATCCCAGTAAGTAGAAATCATGTAAAACTATTTAAACAAATATTAGGCATTTAGTATTAATTAAATAACTATCGTACACAAAAACAGGTCTTTTAAACCTGTTTTTTGTTGTTTCGTATATTTTTTAACTTTTTAATGTTAAATAATTATAAAATAATGAAGAAAATAAATAATTAAGGAGGAAGCAAAATGACAACTTTTCTTATCGGAATGGCAATTCTGATTATTGGCGGACTTATTTATGGAAATTATTGTGAAAAGGTTTTTGGTCCTGATGATAGACCAACGCCAGCAGTTTCTAAAGCTGATGGAATAGACTTTGTAGTTATGAAGTCATGGAAAAATAACTTAATAGAATTATTAAACATTGCAGGTACTGGACCTATCTTAGGCCCTATTCAAGGTATTTTGTTTGGACCTATCGCATTTTTAACTATACCTATAGGATGTATTCTTGCTGGATCTATGCATGATTACTTCTCTGCAATGATCTCTATGCGAAATGGCGGAGCACAAATGCCAAAAATGGTAAAGAAATATTTAGGTGATAATGTTTACAAAGTATATAATTTTGTAATGTGGATATTAATGCTTTTAGTTGGAGCTGTTTTTATTTACACACCTGGGGACTTAATTGTTTCAGAAGTATTAAAAGAAAGTACTGCAGCTACAAACCCAGTAGTTTGGATTGTATACGGCGGAATTTTCCTTTATTATTTAATTGCAACATTATTCCCAGTAGATAAAATTATTGGTAAAGTATACCCTGTATTTGGTGCTATACTTATATTATCAGCTGTTGGGGTATTTGCTGGAGTATTAATGGATGGTGGAGCAAATCTTACAAATTTATCTTTTTCTAACAATATATTTACTCAACATCCTGGTGCACAACCATTTATTCCTGTATTCTTTATTACTGTTGCCTGTGGTATTATGTCTGGTTTCCACTCAACTCAAGCAACTATGATTTCTAGAACTGTTAAGAGTGAAAAAGAAGGAAAAATGACATTCTTTAACATGATGTTAGCAGAAGGATTTATTGCAATGGTATGGGCTGCAGGAGCTATGATTTTATTTAATAGAGGAACAGCTTTAGATACAAGTGCAACTTTAATGATCGGTATTATTTCAAGAGAGTTCTTAGGAAATATTGGAGCGATATTTGCAATTATTGGTGTTATTGTACTTCCTATAACTTCTGGAGATACTGCTTTTAGATCTTTAAGACTTATGATCGCTGAGCAATTTAATATAGACCAAGTAGACCCTAAGAAAAGAGTGGCTCTTACAACAGCTATATTTGTACCAGCAATTGCAATATTAGTATTCGCTAAAATTAATCCTGCTGGATTCAATATATTATGGAGATACTTCGCATATACAAACCAAACTGTAGGTATATTTGCATTAGCAATGATTGCGGTTTATTTAAAAATTGATAATAAAAATTGCTGGATATCATTACTACCAGGAATGTTCTATACTTTCGTTACATTTGCTTATATATTCCACGCTCCTATTGGATTGGGTTTAGAAAGCAGACTTGGAGCTATGTTTGGTATTAGCCCAGAAAGCTATGCAATTTCTTATGTATTAGCTGCAATTGTTACAGCTCTTTATGGATATGGAACAATTAAACGTTCTGATAAAAGTAAAGGTGAAATACTAGCAAATGTATTAGCATAAAGTTTTAATAAAAATGACTATCATTAAGTACTTAATGATAGTCATTTTTTATTTCTTGTTATTTTTTATCAAATCTTTTATTCGATTTTGTATATATTTTATATCATAAAAATCGAAGTCCCTTTTCCCATTGATTATTATAGCTTCATCATCTATTCTGTTCTTTATTGTAAAATATATTTTTTCAGCCTCTTCATTTATGCTATCCGCAGAATTATCATAAATCTCATACTTCCACTGTCTCCCCACTTTATAAATAATAAAGCTTAACTTACCCTCTTCTAAATCTTGCTGTATTTCTTCAGCTATTTCCTGTAATTTCATAGAGTTCCTCCTGATAATCTAAGTTTATTTTGATTTTAAAATATCTCTTATCTCCATTAATAAAAGTTCTTCCTTTGATGGTTGTGGTGCTGCTGGCTTTGCTTCTTCCTTCTTCTTAAAGGAGCTGATGGCTTTTATAAACATGAATATTGAGAATGAAACAATTAAAAAGTCAAAGGTCGTTTGAATAAACTGTCCATATTTTAGTATTAATGGTTCTTCTCCCTTTGTACTTAGAACATACTCTAAGGCTGTAAAGTCAATGCCTCCAACTAAGAGTCCAATAATAGGCATAATAATATCATTAACTAAGGATGTAACAATTTTACCAAAAGCCCCTCCAATAATAACCCCCACTGCTAAATCTAATACATTACCCTTTAATGCAAACTTCTTAAACTCCTGTAGCATATAAATCCTCCTTACAATGTCATTTTCTCTTTTGCTGTCCAAAATATATATATTAAAATAATAGCCTCTTATTACTTTTATGTCAAATGAAAATCCTGACTTTCAGCTAATATATCTGGTAATTAAATCATTCATATTATTCCAATCTATTTTTCTTAATAATATAGATTATAAATAATCTATTATAGTCTTCCCAACTTTATTTTACATTAATATATGATATAATTAACAAATAGAACATATGAACGGAGGATCAATATCACATTGAAAAAAATTATATTTCTTGTAGATATGAATGCTTTTTTTATATCCTGTGAAATGACACGAAACCCAGATCTTATTGGAAAACCATCCGCTGTAGCAGGAGATCCTCAAAGGCGTACTGGGATTATTCTAGCGGCTAA
>JAEWHG010000175.1 GCA_023387935.1 Bacillota bacterium | reverse complement strand
TAGATTATAAAACCTTAGGATTTAATATAATAAAAACTTTTTTTACAGATTTTGAAGAAGATGATATTTTAAAATATACAAGCAGTGCATACGACAGTAAATTTGATACTTCTGAAATTGCACCCTTAGTAAAAAAAGGGGATGTTTACTTTTTAGAACTATTCCATGGACCAACTTTAGCCTTTAAAGATATGGCCCTCACGCTTCTACCTCATTTACTTAAGGGAGCAAGTAAAAAAAGTGACTGCTCTAAGGAAATAGTAATACTTACGGCTACTTCTGGAGATACAGGAAAGGCAGCCCTTGAAGGTTTTAAAGATATTGAAGGTATTAAAATAATCGTATTTTATCCTACATTAGGGGTAAGTGAGGTTCAAAAAAGGCAAATGACCACACAGGAAGGGAGTAACACCTATGTAGTTGGTATTAACGGAAGCTTTGATGATGCACAAGGAGCTCTTAAAAAAATATTTAATGATAGGGAATTCAATAACATAATAGAAAACAATGGCTATGTTTTTTCATCTGCTAATTCTATTAACATTGGTCGATTAATTCCTCAAGTGGTTTATTACTTTTATTCTTATTTTAATTTATTGAATAGCGGAGCAATATCTAAGGATGAAAAAATAAACATTGTAGTTCCAACTGGAAATTTTGGTAATATATTAGCTGCTTATTACAGCATGAAAATGGGACTGCCGATCAATAAGTTAATATGTGCTTCCAACGATAACAATGTACTTTCTGACTTTTTTAAAACTGGCATATATGACAGACGAAGAGAGTTAAAGCCTACCATATCTCCATCTATGGATATTTTAATTTCCAGTAACCTAGAAAGGCTCCTTTATGATTTAAGTGATTGCAACTGCCAACTTATATCTGATATGATGGAAGATTTAAATAGGAAAGGATATTATCAAATATCTGAAGATATGCAAGAAAAATTAAAGCTTTTCTACGGAGGCTTTGCAAATGAGAATAGAATATATGAAGTTATTAAGAAAGTATATGATAATTTTGGTTATACCATAGATACTCATACTGCAGTAGCTTATTCAGTATATGAGGATTATATCAAAGAAACAAAGGACACTACAAAAACAATAATTGCATCTACTGCAAGTCCTTTTAAATTTACTAAAAGTGTATCTAAGGCTTTGAATATCAATATAGATGAGAAAAATGATTTTCAGCTCATCAATGAATTAGCTGAGAAAATTAATACATCAGTGCCAGAACCATTAAAAAATATAGATAAAAAAACTGTATTGCACAATACAGTATGTGATAAAGAAAACATAAAAAATATTATAGAAAATATATTAAGAATTTAGGTGATAAATATGATAGAAATAACAGTTCCTGCGACTACAGCAAATATCGGTCCTGGGTTTGACTGCTTAGGAATGGCTTTGAACTTGTATAATAGAGTATTATTCGAAGAAACCGAAGAAGGTCTTGAAATAACTGGGTGTGCTGAAAAGTTTAGAAATAAAAATAATCTAGTATACACTTCTATGATTAAAACCTTTGAAAAATTAGGATATAATTATAAAGGCATCAAAATAATTATGGATTGTGATATACCAGAATCAAGAGGATTGGGGAGCAGTGCTGCCTGCATATTATCCGGTGTAATGGGAGCAAATGAAATTGCTAAGGGTAATTTAACTAAAGAGGATATATTAGAGATAGCTACTGGTATTGAAGGGCATCCGGACAATATAGCGCCAGCATTATTTGGTGGAATGATTGTGTCTATTTATGATGAAGGCAAAGTGTACTTTAGCAAAATACCTATAAAAAATAACATTACACTCTATACGATAATTCCTGATTTTACGCTTTCAACAAAGGAATCTAGATCAGTCCTTCCTAAGGATATATCCTTTAATGATGCTACTTTCAATGTAGGTAGAACTGCATTAATGATAGGAGCATTTACAAACGGTGATATGGATTTATTAAAAACCTCTATACAGGATAAGCTTCACCAAAATTATAGAGGACCTTTAATTCCTGAATATGATAAAATAATGAAAGAACTTTATAACTTGGAATTAAATGGCGCTTTTTTAAGTGGTGCTGGCCCTACTATAATAGCTATTGGAAGTGAAGAATCCGAAATTAGATATCAAATTGAAAATTTTCTATTACAGCTTGAAAATAAATGGATATTAAAAGAGCTTATTATAGAAAATAAAGGTGCAATTATTAAAGGAGGTAACAAAAATGAAGGATAGTAGATTTTTAGTAATCGATAAGGAAATACTGCCGGATATTTTTGAAAAGGTCATAAAAACGAAGGAACTACTTAGGAGCAATAAAGTAAAGGGAGTTACAGAAGCTACAAAGGAAGTAGGTATAAGTAGAAGTGCATTCTATAAGTATAAGGATTATGTATATACTTTAAATGATAGTAATGTAGGTAGAAAAGTAAATCTTTCTTTCCTGCTTTCTCATCAGGCTGGTGTGCTTTCTAGCGTACTGCATACGATTTCCATAAACAACGGAAATGTTTTAACCATTAACCAGGATACTCCTGTAAATAATTTTGCTAATGTGAATATTATTTTCGATATTACTGAAATAAACAAAAAATTAGATGATATTATTCAAGAAATTGAAAGCATAAACGGAGTAGAAAAATTAGAAATTCTTGCTTTAGAATAAAAAATTAGAGGGAGCAAACTTCCTCTAATTTTTTTACTTTACTACATTATCTCTGTACCGCTGCATTACTTCTGCAAATAAATCTGCAGTAGATGGAGGTGTGTATGTTATAGCATTAGCACCAGCCTCTATAGTTTTTAATATGCTCTCCTCTGTAGGTCCTCCAGTTGCTATAATAGGAACATCTGGAAGTTTTTTTGTTATTTGAGCTACAATATTTGCTGTATTCGATCCTCCAGAAACATTAAAAATCCTTGCTCCCGCTTCTAACTTTTCTAAATAATTATCATATTCCGAAACTACTGTTGATATAATTGGAATATCAATTTTTTCATTCATTTCTGCAATTACTTCCTTGTCCATAGGTCCATTAACAACAACCCCATATGCACCCATAAGCTCTGCCTGCAACGCTATTCCTATCGATCTTTGTCCTGTTGTTAATCCACCGCCTACACCACAAAATACTGGAACAGTAGCAACTTCCAATATAGCCTGTGTAATGGATAACTGCGGAGTAAATGGATAGACTGCAATGATTGCATCGGCATTTGTATTTTTTATAATAGCAACATCTGTAGAGAATAAAATAGATTTAATACGTTTTCCTAATATTCTTATCCCACTAGCTTTAGAAATTACTCGAGGCACGTCCACAATTTTATCCCTAAGCTTCAATTTTATTTCTGGAACAAATTTTTCCATTTAAGAACCTCCTTCTCTTTTGATTGGTATCTTTAGAGCACTCAATACAAATAATAAATATTATATACTACTATATCGTAGTCTTCTGTGGTAAAATATATTAATGTATTTTCAAGACCATACTAATTAAATGTTGCGAGGGGATGTATCTTGTATAAAACAAATTCGCAAAAACCTTTAATACAAACTTTAATACGTATATATAAAGTTATGATGATTATACTCTCTCTAATAATTATGTTTTTATCTATATGGGACCTTATTTTTGAATTTAATGAAGAAACCCTTCTTTTAATCAATCAATTTGATTCATTGATTATGGGGATATTTATTATTGACCTTCTTGTTAATTTGAAATTAGCAAAGGACAAAAAACATTTCATTAAACTAAGTATTATCGAAATAATTATAATTACGCCATTTACAGTTTTTTTAAAGGTTCCTGGGGTATTAGAAAATTTTACAGGAATCAATATTTCTCCTGGGCGTACAGCCCTTTCCATTGAAAACTATCCTAGAATAAAATGGTTTATCAATATATTATTATCTCAGAAATTTATATTAAAGTCCATATCCTTTATTATGAAACCAAGTGTAACTAGGACTGCAAAATTTTTTAATTTATCAAGAAGCTATTTTAATAAAA
>JAEWHG010000164.1 GCA_023387935.1 Bacillota bacterium | reverse complement strand
AATGTCATTCAAGCTATCTGCAAAAGATAAACCCATACTTCATAAAAACTCAAAAAAAACTTCTGGTACAGAAAATCCTTTTTGGCACAAGAAGTTTATTAACGGGCAGTATTATCATATTTTAATTATGTGCATAGACTCTTCTATACAGGGAAAAGGTATCTTAAAAGAACTTTTAATTCCAATAATTAATAATTGTAATACTGCTGACATCCCTGTTATATTAGACACTCATAATGAAAGAAATGTTAATATATATCAGCACTATGGTTTTAAACTTGAAAAAACTGATGTTTCTACTGATGGATCGCTGACCAGATATTGTATGATACATTATCCAAAATAAATAGTATCAATTGCAATGGAAGTAGATAGATAGTTACTTCTTAGATTATAATAGCAAAACTACAAGTGTTTTATATTAAAATAAAGATTATTCTCTACTACTCATAGCTAAAACTTTTTAGCCCCTGGCGGAACCGGGGGCCTTATAGAGTTTCAAGAAAGTATCTTTTGAGAAAGTAATGGTATAATATCCTCCATTCCTTTTTTTCCATAATAGGTAACATGAACTACTTTATTATCTAAATATGCAAATATTTGTTTTTGAATACCATCTTCTGCAATATATATTTTATCAAATTCTGAATCTTTCACTTCTTTAATTTCAATATCTTCATCATAAACATAACGATTAATTAGATCCAGAGTAAGTTTTTCTGCCATGCTATTAAAGGTCAGTTTGTAAAATCTAGTAGTCACACTAGGTGAATATACACCACTTTTATCCTCCCATATCTCATCATTTACAATTCCGCTTTCTTCTATTTCATACTGAACAGGTGCAAGCAGACTCCAATCGTAGTTAACTCTATTTGCCCAATCAATATTATCACTAATATAATCCGTCTCACGGATAAGCTTTGGATTTTGTTCTATATCTGCAAGTCTTACGATTGGTAGATTGATATTAGCTTCAGGAAGTGTATAGGTTTCGCCTCTAGTAATTTCAACGAAAGGGATACAAATAGCAAATAACGCAATAGGTATATATAAACCTGCCAATAGGCCACCCATCCATCTGGCTTTTCTATAATCCTCATTATGATTTATTTCTTCCCCTTGCAAAAGGGATTTTTTAAGATTGCGTATAACCACATAGTTGCGTATTACTGTATAAAAAACATAGAGTTCAACAATAACTAGAAGGATTTGCTGAACCAACTGACCTTCTATCATAAATAAAAAAGGTTCATCGTTGAAAATATAGATGCTAGATACCATCCCCAAAAATATTAACATTGCAATGGATATAATAATTAAATTATTTCTAAGCCGTTTATCTAACTCTGACAGCGAAAAACCTTGCTCAACTGGATCTGTGTGCAGTTCAGTAGCACATGACTTTTCATCGCTTGAAAAAACATAAAAATCCCCATTATTTAAAACAAAATCCCAACCACAATCATTATATACATCCAATTGTTCCTGTGTAGGCTTTGTTTTATTATAATCAATTCTATATTTTGTTTCCTTTGGTTCTCCTTTTTCAAAGTAAACAAATATACGTCCAAATTTTTTTAAATGCAAACCTTTCTTCGCCATATCAGAAAGCCAGCTTTCATTCCGGCCAATCGCATAAATGTCATCAAGCATAAGTTTTCTTACTAGCTTTCCCATTTTAATCACTCCTCTAGTGTTCTTCCATCCTCGATCATGTCTTTTAACCTTTTATATTCTTCTTTCAGGGCAGTTATGCCATTTTCCGTAATAGCGTAGGTTTTCCTTCGTCCATCATCATTTAATATTTCAATGAGATTATCTTTTTGTAGTCTCGTAAGTACACCATACAATGTTCCCGGACCCATTTTAATGCGTCCTTGTGATACTTGTTCGATGGCCGCCATTAACTGATAACCATGATTAGGATTCATCAAAGCTAGAAGTATGTAATACATTGCTTCAGTCATAGGACTTCCTGAATAGGACACAATATCCCTCCTCTTTATTATGTCATACGATATATCGTATGACATAATATTATTCTAAAATTGTTCTTTTGTCAATCAATAAAAAATATAAATCCAAATAATCTGATTGCATCATTGCTGCGCGTTTACCGTGAGGGTGACTGCGGCTATGCGCTTTCATCGCACAATACAAGCCTTAATCTTATTAAAATAGGGTGCCATCACTTAAGACTGTTAAGTGACAGCACCCTGTTTCTAATTCAAAAATTATATTTTTTGGAAAACAAGTCTTTTAGAACTTCTATTTTAAACCTTCTAGCCCTTCAAGATGAATTCTAAATTCAGGAGTTCCCATATATCCTGGGGCAATAGAATACTCTGGAAATACGATTACTAAATCCCCATCTTGAATGTAGTATGTTTGTAAGTCAGCAATAGTTTTAAATCCTAATTCACCTTCAAAATACTCTTTATTTTCCTTTTGCTTTTGTTCTTCAATTTGTTTGTAAATTTCTTTATTTATAATTTCTTTATAGTCTACATCATCTTTGAATAAATCCTTAAGC
>JAEWHG010000107.1 GCA_023387935.1 Bacillota bacterium | reverse complement strand
TAATTGCAAAGGCTGTTAAGGATACGAATCTAAAAGTAATATCAGTAGATCCGGGACCATTTACAGCGGCATTAACAAAGGAGCTGGTAGTGGAGCCTAAAAGTGTGCCAGGTCAAAGAGTTATGTTAGTTGTAGGAAGTGTAACAAATACTACCAGAAAGCAATTGGACGAGCTTAAGCTAAGATTTGATCCCCTCTTGGTTTCTGTAAATGCAAAGAATTTAATATATGAGGACAATCGGGAAAAAGAAATAGTTGGAGCTGTAGAAAAGCTATTTAGAAATATTAAGGATCATGAAATTATAGGTGTAGTAACTACTGAAAGAGAAGAAGAAGTATTAAATTTGAAGGAGCATGCGGATATTCTAGGAATTACAGAGGAAGAAGCATCCCAGAGAATTTCAGATGGCTTGGCTAAAATAGCAAAAATGGCTATGGAAAGAAAGGATGCCTTTATAGGAGGATTATATACCAGCGGCGGAGACGTAACTGTTGCAGTATGTAAGGAGCTTAAGTCTTCAGGAATAGAAGTAAAGGATGAGGTTCTTCCATTAGCCGCATATGGCCGAATTATTAATGGCGAATATGACAATACACCTATTATTACAAAGGGTGGATTAGTGGGAGATTCCACAGCACTGGTTAAGAGCGTGGAATATTTGCTGACTAAAATTTCTAACGAATACCATTTGAATATAGACAGGAAAACAAAAAATAACAATTAGTTGAGAGGAGAATAAAATTATGACAAGACCGTATATTGGTGTTCCAATGGGAGATCCAGCTGGAATAGGACCGGAGATCGTAGTTAAGGCATTGGCAGATGAAAAGATTCACAATGTGTGCAAGGCTGTAGTAATAGGAGATGAAAAGACTCTTAAACAAGCAATGAAGTTTACAAATATACAGTTAGATATCAACATCATAGAAAATGTTGAGGATGGAAAATATGTAAATGGTGTACTGAACTTAATAGATCTTAAAAATGTAGATATTGATAATCTGAAAATAGGCGAAGTGCAAGGTATGGCTGGTATCGCTGCTTTTGAATACATTAAAAAATCTATTGAGCTAGCTCTCGAAAAAAAGGTGGATGCAATTGCAACAACACCGATTAATAAAGAGGCTCTAAAAGCGGGTAATGTAAATTATATTGGACACACAGAAATCTTAGCAGATCTAACGAATACGGATGATCCATTAACTATGTTTGAAGTATTTGATCTGAGAGTTTTCTTCCTTTCAAGACATGTATCCTTAAAGAAAGCTTGTGAAATGGTAACGAAGGATAGGGTATTTGATTATATTAAAAGATCTGTTAAGGCTTTAGAAAGACTTGGTTTGAAAAATCCTAAACTAGCCGTAGCAGGGCTGAATCCTCATAGTGGGGAACATGGGTTATTTGGCAGTGAAGAAGTAGATGAAATTGTTCCGGCTATTGAATTAGCGCAAAAAGAAGGTATTGATGTAATGGGTCCTGTACCAGCAGATTCTGTATTCCACTTTGGTTTAAAAGGAAGCTACGATGCAGTTCTATCCCTATTTCACGATCAAGGACATATTGCAACTAAAATGGTGGACTTTGAAAGAACAATTTCTATTACGAATAATATGCCATTTCTAAGAACATCTGTAGATCACGGTACTGCTTTTAATATTGCAGGAACAGGGAAAGCTAGTGCAGTTAGTATGATAGAGGCAATCTTATTAGCGGCTAAATATGCACCTAATTTTAATCGTTAATTGATTGCTTGTTAGAATAAGCTTAATATGGGAAAGGTTTAAATGCTCATATTAAGCTTAAAATATAAACTAATAAGAAGACAAGGAGGATATATAATGGATGTAGCAGTATCAGGTAATCAGATGATATTAGGGTTAATTATTGGTATTTTCTTATTGATCCTTATGATTATGAAAACAAAAATACATGCTTTCCCAGCTTTAATTATTGCCGCAGCAACCACAGGGCTTATAGGGGGTATGCCGCCGACAAATGTTATAACATCAATATCTACTGGTTTTGGTAGCACACTGGGTAGCATAGGTATAATAATAGGCTTTGGGGTAATGATGGGTGAGCTTTTCGAAGCATCTGGCGCAGCAGAAAGAATGGCACAGACCTTTATTAAAATATTAGGTAAGGATAAGGAAGAATGGGCATTGGGTATAACTGGATTTATTGTTTCCATACCTATTTTTTGTGATTCGGGTTTTGTAATTTTATCTCCTTTAGTAAAAGCTATTTCTAGAAAAACTAAAAAATCCGTTGTATCCTTAGGTATAGCTTTAGCTTTGGGGCTTGTAATTACGCACTCTCTTGTTCCGCCAACACCAGGACCCGTAGGAGTTGCAGGAATATTTGGCGTAAGTGTCGGAAGTATTATTTTGTGGGGTATAGTGATAGCTATTCCAATGACCATTGCAGGAACATTATATGGAAAATGGCTTGGAAAGAGAATTTATCAGCTTCCTAGTGAAGATGGTGAAGGATGGATCAGACCTAAATATGAAGAATCAAATTCAATATTTATGCACGAAAATAGTAATAGAGAGCTTCCTTCATTATTCATGTCATTTGCACCTATAATAGTACCTGTTATTCTAATCTTATTAGATACTGTAACAACAGCTATGAAGCTGGAAGGCTCTGTATTTACTATTATTAAATTTTTGGGAGCACCGATTATTGCAGTAGGTATTGGTCTTTTAATTGCTATATTTGGGTTAACAAATAAAAGTTCTAGGGAAGAAACCTTGGAGAAAATGGAGCAAGGTATTAAATCAGCAGGCATTATCATATTAGTTACTGGTGGTGGAGGCGCTTTAGGAACTGTATTAAGAGATAGTGGAGCAGGAGACTATATAGCGCAAATGATTGCTGCAACGAGCATACCACCGATTCTACTTCCATTTATAATAGCATCCTTAGTACGTTTAATACAGGGAAGTGGAACTGTATCCATGATTACAGCTGCATCTATTACAGCTCCAATTATTGCTACATTAGATGCCAACCCTGTATTTGCGGCTCTTGCAGCTTGTGTAGGCTCATTGGTATTCTCTTATTTTAATGATAGCTACTTCTGGGTAGTGAACCGTATGTTAGGAATTAAAGATGCTAAAGAGCAAATGAAAGTATGGTCTGTAACGACTACGATTGCCTGGGCAGTAGGTTTAGTTACATTATTAATTTTGAACGGTATATTTGGTTAGACTGTGGAAAAGTCCTTTAAAAGATTTCTTTAAAGGACTTTTTTATCATTAAACCCAAATACTTCTCGATAAAACATAACCATAGCTCCAGCTGTAGTCCTTTTTGCTAAGGGAAGACCGCATGCTGCAATTTGATGATACCTTTCTTCATCTTCAGAAATATCTTTAAATCTTTTATAAACCTTGAGAGCTATTCTTGCATTGAATCTTATATAGTTCTCTATAGAGTCCAATAAATAAGTACCAGTTTCTACTTGAAACTCGCCTACATATTTATAAGTACGTTTTACAAAGGTTTCGTATTGTCTGTGACTATCTAACAACCTAATATTAGCGTGTTGGGGAATAGTCATGTCCTGAATAATATGCAGAGTAGCACCAAAGTAAAATAAAGACTTGTTGAATTCACCTATTCTCCAAAGCTCTATTGCCTTAGAATAATAGTCTACACCAAGGTCCATTGCACTACTTCTTCCATAAAGCCCTTTCTTCGTATAAGGATTAAAGAAGTGATTACTACTTTTAAAATCCTGATCAGCCCAGACTGCACCCTCATTAATATCGTAAATATAGTTATTAAAGAAGTTATACTCATCAAAAAAATTATCATTCTGTAAGATCTTTAGAGCTTTAATATTAATAAATTTATGTACCTTGCAATGGGTATTAATAATTGACTTTTTCACAGGATTAGCAGCACCAAAGACTGTTTTAAGAAAATAGTCATAGGTAGCTTCAAAAATATCTTTATCCATAATACATCACCTTCAATCTAATTATATGGTTATTATCTGCAACAAATAAAAGAATATTATATAATATTAACTAAAAAACCAATAAACATTTTCTTTATGGAGAATATAATGAATGTACCAAGTTATGGTTGAAGGGAAGTGAAAGTATATGATTACAAATATTCAAGTGATTTTCAGACTAATTCTATCAGCGTTTTTGGGAGGATTAGTAGGTATGGAGCGTGAGGCAAATAATAGACCTGCAGGACTTAGAACCCATGTTTTAGTCACTTTAGGCTCTGCACTTATTATGATGATTTCTATAGATGGGTTTAATGGAATGGGAGTTAATAGTAGTGGAGGCGATCCTGCTAGACTTGCTGCTCAGGTAGTAAGTGGGATTGGTTTTTTAGGTGCAGGTACTATTCTCAGAAATGGCACGAATAT
>JAEWHG010000066.1 GCA_023387935.1 Bacillota bacterium | reverse complement strand
CAATTGCATCCTCTGCTGAAAATACTTTTGCATATATCTCTTCTATTTTTTCTCGACCAATATCATTATACCCGTAACCTGTAGTCCAATTAAAATGCTGATCGCTTAATCGACACTCTTGCATTGCCTTTAGAACCTTATATTGGTTATACTCCTTGATGATATCGATCTCTTTAAATCTTTCAATTAAACCATCTTCTATTTCCATCATCTTATTAATTAAATGTTCATTTATTCTAAAAGCATCCCGCAGTATATTATGTACCATTGTATATCTCCTTTCAAATTTTAATCTACAATTTTAATTTATATTTTCTCTATAGTCAAAATATAATATAGTGGTTATATGTACACATATAGCATTATACCTCTACTATATCTGTTAATACAAGTATTTTATAGAAAACAGAAACCATGTCTATTCGGCTGTTTATTTTAATAGAAAATACCATATAATTAAAACTTCCTATTCGATTAAAAATAGGAAGTCTTTAATATATTTTATAATATTATTCATTATTCTTTCTTGTATTTAAATTAAAGTTAATAGGTGAACTTGGAGATATGGTAGATACTGCATGTTTATAAATCATTTGCTGTCTTCCATCGGAATCTAGGACTATGGTGTAGTTATCAAATCCTTTAACAGTACCCTTTAATTGAAATCCATTTACTAGGAATATTGTAATCACAGTGCTTTCTTTTCTAACTTGATTCAAAAATACATCTTGTAAATTAATATTATTTTTCATATTACCTTCCCCTCTCATCAAATTATGACGATATTAATATTCTACAGCAAGTTGAAATGTCCTTTAAAATCCTTAATAATATCATCTGCCAGATTTTCACAAGAATTATAATTAGATATATTGTACCAATTCATATCACTATACCTTCTAAACCAGGTTAACTGACGTTTGGCATATCGTCTAGTATCCCGTTTTAGTATGTCTATAGCTTCCTGTAAATCATACTCACCTTCTAAATATTTTACAATCTCTTTATATCCTAATCCCTTAAAAGAAACTAATTCCTTAGAGTATCCTAAATCCAATAATTTTTTTACTTCCTCTACTAGACCTTGAGCCATCATGATATCTACTCTCTTATTTATTCTATCATATAGTTCTTCTCTATTCCTACATAACCCAACTAAAAAAATTTCATACTCTTCATTAATACGAATATCCTTACTAAAATCTCCTATTTTGTCCCCTGTTTCATAATATACTTCAATAGCACGAATAACCTTTTTTAAATTATTAGGATGTATCCTATTTGCGGCATCAGGATCTATTAATTTTAGTTTATTATGTACAAACTCATTTCCAAACTCATTCGCTTCATCCTGTAGTTCTTCTCTAAGCTTCCAGTTAGAAACTGATTTAGTAAAGTCCATATCATAAATAAGAGAGTTAATATACAATCCAGTACCTCCTGCTATAATCGGAAGTTTTTTATTCAGCACTAGTTCATCGATTGAGCTCTTAGCCATTTTCTGAAATTCAGCTACAGAAAAACTTTCATCGGGCTTAACTACATCGATTAAATGATGTTTAATACCTTTTTTATCTTCTTCTGTAGGTTTAGCTGTGCCTATGTCCATATATTTATAAATTTGCATTGAATCTGCAGAAATTATTTCTCCATTTAATTTATTAGCTAAAATGATAGATGTATCAGTCTTTCCAACAGCTGTAGGACCTACTATAATAAGTAACCTTTTTTTCACTGAACTACCTCCTATTGTATCCTTTTAAAATGTTTTTCAATCTCATATTTTCTCATTGTTAAAATAATTGGTCTACCATGAGGACAAGTTAGTGGCGGTGTAAGTCTATATAAATCCTCAATTAATTTTTTTATCTCAGAATAATCTAATCGATCCTTTGCCTTTATTGCCTCTTTACATGCTTTCTTAATAAGAGTATCTTCAAAATAGTTATCAACACGATTATTGCTTGCTACTTCATCTAATATTTCATAAATAAAAGAAAAATTCTGAGGCTTTCCTAAAATCATAGGTACCTGTCTGATTATTATTGTATTACCTCCAAAATCTTCAATTTCAAAACCTAATTTTTCAAAGGTCCCTATATTATTAAATAATAGTATATAATCCTCACTAGACAATTCCAACACCTTAGACTCTAATAGTCTTTGAGATATAACCTGCTCATTTTTTATTTCGTGTAAAAATTTATTGTATAATAATCTTTCATGAGCAGCATGTTGATCAATTAAATAAATAGATTGATCCTTCTCTAATACGATATATGTATTAAATATTTGCCCTATAATCTTATATTCATCTAGTAATGTACTTAGGAAAGAAGATTGTATCATATTTTCCTCTATTTCATTAATTTTAATCTGATCTCCCTCATTATTTTTACTATCGATAAAGTGCTTAATTGGTGGAGTCTTTGTGTTTTGGATATATTCTTCCTTGGTCTCATTTATCAACAGATTTTCAAAAGATCTAGCATTTTCCTTTATATTTGTATTGTTTTTTTCTATACTTTCTCCTATAGTTATTGGATGAAAGTGTTTAGAAGGACCCTTGTTATTTTCTAATGTTGGCTTTGATACTGTTAGATTCGGTATCGTAGCATTTTTTTCTAGAGTTGTGACTATAGATTTACAAATAAATTCATATATTTTATCTTCGTTTTCAAATTTTACTTCTGTTTTTGCAGGATGAACATTTACATCTATTAATGATGGTTCAATATTTAAGTTTAAAATACATACAGGATGTTTATTTATCATAACTTTTTCTTTATAAGCTTCTTCTATAGCTTTGTTGATTAGCTTATTTTTTACATATCTACCATTTACAAAAATAATTTGGAGATTTCTATTCCCTCTAACAAAATTCGGCTGTCCAATATATCCCTGCAGATTCATATTTAGTTCATTTTCTTCAATAAAAATTAGATTTTTAAAAGTATCTTTATCTAGTACAGATATTATTGCTTGGGATAAAGCATCACTTCCTGGAGTGGTAAACATAATATTATTATTGTTGATATATTTAAAGGATATACTAGGATTGCTAAGAGACAAACGAGTAATTATTTCCGTAATTTTGATGGTTTCAGCATTGTTAGATTTCATAAATTTTAATCTTGCTGGCGTATTGAAAAAAAGATTTTTTATAATAATCGTCGTTCCAACTGGACATCCTACCTTTTTAATAGATTCTGTTTTTCCACCAGTGATCTGTATTAATATTCCGTGCTGCTGTTCTTCAGGCTTCGTAATCATTTCTACCTGAGAAACAGCTGCAATACTTGCCAATGCTTCCCCTCTAAAACCTAAGGAGTTAATTTGGTTTAAATCATCTATGGTAGTTATCTTAGATGTACTATGTCGCATAAATGCTTTTTCTACATATTCTTCTCTAATTCCAACGCCATTATCCGTTATTCGAATATACTTTTTACCTCCATCACGAATTTCTAAGGTTATTGTAGTTGCACCTGCATCAATGGAGTTTTCAATAAGTTCTTTTACCACTGAGTAAGGGGATTCCACTACTTCTCCAGCTGCTATTTTATTTATTGTTAAATCATCTAATATATCAATTTTTCTATTCATTCATAACCTCCTTAAAGCTTTGTAGCTTTTTTCTGAAGTTTATATAATATATTTAATGCATCTATGGGTGTAGTCTCTAATAAATTTATGTTTTTTAAATCCTTTATTATTTCTGGTTCAATAAAATCATCAAATTTAAGTTGCTTTTCCTTATTTTTATTATCACTCTCATCATTAATAAAAATAGTTTCTGGCTCTTTTGCTACATTTCTTGAATCATCCTCATAAATATTTTTTCTTTCAAGATCTGACAAGATATGATTTGCCCGATTTATGATTTCCCTTGGCAATCCTGCTAATTTTGCAACTTGAATACCATAGCTTTTATCTGCGCTCCCCTTTAAAACCTTATGCAAAAATATAACTTCCTCTTTTTCTTCTTTAACGGATACTTTATAATTTTTAATTCCAGTATAGGTTTCCGATAACTGAGTTAATTCATGATAGTGTGTGGAAAAAAGAGTTCTAGATCTTAATGACTTACTAATAAACTCTGCAGTAGACCATGCTATACTTAAACCATCAAAGGTACTTGTTCCCCTGCCTATTTCATCTACTATTAACAAGCTTTTTCTAGTAGCTAAATTTATAATGCTGGCCATTTCACTCATCTCTACCATAAAAGTACTTTGCCCCTGTGATAAATCATCATTAGCTCCTACACGTGTAAAAATTCTATCCGATATACCAATAATAGCATTATTGGCTGGAACGAATGAACCTATTTGCGCCATTAGAATAATTAATGCAACCTGTCTCATATATGTTGACTTACCTGCCATGTTAGGCCCAGTGATCATCAACAACTGTTCATCTTCAGTATTAATATAAGTATCATTTGGAACAAACATATTATTTTCTAGTACCTTTTCAACTACTGGATGTCTCCCATCCTTAATATCGATTACTTCGCTATCATTAACTTCAGGTTTAATATAATTGTTTTCCCCTGCAACTTCTGCAAATGAATATAAAACATCTAATTCTGCTACAGCCCTAGCAGTTCTCTGTATGCGCTCTATTTTGGATAAAAGTATATGACGAATTTCAATGAATTGCTCATATTCAATAGCGACGATTTTTTCCTCTGCACCTAAAATTTTAGTTTCTATTTCTTTTAGTTCTGGAGTAATATATCTTTCACAATTGGCTAGGGTTTGCTTTCTCATATAGCTATCTGGTGCAAGGTGTAAATTAGATTTTGTAATTTCAATATAATAACCAAAAATTTTGTTATAACCTACTTTTAAAGACTTAATACCTGTTTTATCCTTTTCTTGTTGTTCAAGCTTAGCAATCCAATGCTTCCCTTCTTTAGATGCCATATGTAAATCATCAAGCTCTTTATTGTATCCCTCTTTAATGATTCCACCATCCTTTAAAGACAGAGCTGGCTCTTCCAGTATGGATATATCAATAAGATCTTTAGCATCTTCCAACAAATCAATATTGCTCAAAAGTGTGCCTAATAATCCAGATGTTTCATCATTAAATAGTTGTTTAATGCCTGGTAGAAAACATAAAGATTTTTTTAATGCAACTAAATCTCTTGGATTAGCAGAACCAAAAGCTATTTTACCACAAAGTCTTTCTAAGTCATAAATCTCCTTTAAATTCTCCTTTAATTCTTTTCTTAATAGCAGATCATTTTTTAATACTTCAACTGCTTGTAACCTTGCATTGATATGATCTACATCTAGTAGAGGCTCCTCAATCCATTTTCTAATCATTCTGCCACCCATTGCAGTTAATGTTTTGTCTAAAATCCATAGCAAAGAACCTTTCTTATTCTTACCACGGATAGTTTCTGTTAACTCTAAATTCCGTCTTGTAGATATGTCTAAAGTCATTTTTTGTGTAAAAGTATATAAATTGATTTTATTTATGTGCGTAAGTGATCTTTTTTGAGTGGATTTTAAATAGTGTATCAATGCTCCTGTGGATTGAACACCTAAATGGTTCGTATTAAGTCCTAGACCTTCTATAGCTACAATATTAAAATGATCTTTTATCTGATTGATTGCATAGTTTTTCTCGAATGCCCAGTGATCATGTTGTGATATATATACATTAAATCTTTTTTTAATACCTTCTATTAAGTAAGTGAGATTTAATCCACCTTCAATGAAATAAATTATTTCGTTAGGTTCTATTTTACTAATTTCATCTATTAGCTTTTGAGCCATTTCTTCTTTTGTTATTTCAGTACAAAGGAACTCTCCTGTGGAAATATCAACATAGCTTAACCCACACCCTAAATTTGATATATACAAAGAAACTAAATAGCTATTTTTTTTATCTTCTAATAAGCTAGTATCAATTAGTGTCCCTGGTGTAATAACTCTTATAACATCTCTTTTAACAATTCCCTTAGCTTCTGATGCATCCTCTACTTGTTCGCATATTGCAACCTTATATCCTTTCGAGACTAATCTGTCGATGTATCCATCTGCAGCATGATACGGAACACCACACATAGGGGCTCTATTTTCTAAGCCACAGTCTCTACCTGTTAAAGTAATTTCAAGCTCTCTAGAAGCTATTTCAGCATCTTTAAAGAATAATTCATAGAAATCACCTAGTCTAAAAAACATTAAACAATCCTTATATTTATCTTTAAGTTCCATATATTGTTGCATCATAGGAGTTAGTTTACTCAAATTAATTCCTCTCCTTATCTTCATTGGTATAATCATAATTATACCAAATAGTTTTAGCATTTAGCAGGTTGTATTTCATATTAAAATTAAATGTATACTTAAATTAAATTTATAATAATTAAAATAGAATGCCGGAAGCATTCTATTTTAATTATATAAACTTGTTTACTCTATAACCTCTCCATTTAATGAGAATGTTTTAGCTTCTATAATTTTCAAATTAACCAATTTTCCAATTAAAGCTTCATCCCCATCAAAGTTAACCAGTTTGTTCTCCCTTGTTCGGCCCATTAAACGATTTGGATCAGTTTTACTTGGTCCTTCTACTAATACTTCTACAACCTTATTCAGATAGCTTTGATTAATCTCTGCACTTATACTATTAACTTTATCTAATAGTCTATTAAATCTTTCTTGCTTTGTGTTTTCATCTATTTGTTCTTCCATCTTTGCTGCTGGCGTTCCTTCACGAATAGAGTATAGGAATGTATATGCTGAATCATATCTTGCTTCTTCTACTATATCCAGTGTATGTTGGAAATCTTCCTCAGTTTCTCCAGGAAAACCAACAATAATATCCGTAGTTAATCCGATATTAGGCATTTTGTCTTTTAACTTTTTGATTAAAGATAAATATTTCTCTTTTGTATAATTTCTATTCATAATCTTTAATATACGGTCACTTCCTGATTGAAATGGTAAATGAAAATACTCACAAACCTTATCACATTCAGCCATAGCGTCTATCAATCTATCTGACAAATCTTTAGGGTGTGAGGTCATAAATCTGATTCTTTCAATTCCATCGATTTTATTCAGTTCTCTTAATAAATCAGCAAAGTCTGTCGGTTCTTCCAATGTTTTTCCATATGAATTTACATTTTGTCCGAGAAGCATGATTTCTTTTGTACCATTATTAGCAAGCTCCGTTACTTCCTTTACGATATCCTTTATCTCTCTACTTCGTTCTCTTCCTCTAGTATATGGAACAATACAATACGTACAGAAGTTGTTGCACCCATACATTATGTTAACGAATGCTTTCAATTCATATCTACGATTAGCAGGAAGTCCTTCTACTATCTCTCTCTCTTGATCCCAAACTTCAATAAACATACCTTCAGATTCCATTGATTTTAACAGAAGCTCGGGGAACCTAAATAAATTATGAGTTCCAAAGACTAAATCAACGTGTCTGTATTTCTTTTTTATTTGCTCTACTACTTGAGGTTGTTGCATCATACAGCCACATACAGCTATAATTAAATCATCTCTTTTTTGCTTAAGATTCTTTAAAGCACCTAAATTTCCATATACCTTTAATTCAGCATTTTCTCTTACACAGCAAGTATTATATATAATTAAATTTGCCTCTTCTTTATTAGTTGTAGCAGTATATCCCATGTTTTCCAGCATACCCGATAGTGTTTCTGAATCATGCTCATTCATTTGACAACCATATGTAGTAATAATATATTTTTTATTTTTTCCACTATTATATATTTTAAGTTCATCAACAATATCTTTTTGTCTTTTTATTTCTTCTGGTGAAACGATCACTTTTGTTCTTTTGCTCATTATTATCCTCCTAGTATTTTCTGTACGGGCCATTTAACAATAGCTATAATCAACTATACATAATTATACATTAATACATTCTATTTTAAAAGCTTTATCCTATCTTTTGATATAATTTTAAAGTTATACCCTATAATAAGTTATTTTTTTAAATGAATAATAGCAATAAAAAATTTAGATTGCATTCTACATGCCAATCATATATATCTAATATTATAAAAAAATGTCGATTATTAATCTCTTAAAATTTGACATTCTGAGCCTCTTCAAATTTATTTTATCGACAAAATCTTGCAATTATCCATTTTATCTGTTGATAATAATTATCATATGACTATTTCCCATATTCAACTATACTACTATTATCTAAGTACTATCCCCTTCTCTTTATATACCTCTCTATAATCACTATGCTACCATATCATGGACTAAGGCCCAATATTTATAGGATTGTTGCATTCGCTCAACTCTGATAAACTCGAATATATAAATTATCTAAGAGGAGCTACTATATGAAAAAAAAATTATTAAATACTGTTTTAACCTTTTTAATCCTAATAACGATATTTAGTTCTAATACTCTATTTCCTGAAGGTATCACTCGGGTTAACATGGGATATCTTTATTTTGGTAATCCTAGCAACTATGTTAATATTGTTAAGAATACAAACAACAGCGTTAATATTATATCCCCTAACTATTTCGATTTAGACGAGAATGGATCATTGAAAATTACGAATAAGCTACAATCATCATTTATAAAAGAGATGCATAAAGAAGGAATAAAGGTAGTACCTTTTTTAAGCAACCATTGGGATCGAAGTATCGGACAGAAAGCTTTAAGTAACAAAGAAAAACTTGTTAATGATATTGTTAAAGCAATAGAAAAATATGATTTAGATGGTGTTAATGTAGATATTGAAAACTTATCCCATACTGATAAGGACGATCATACTGCTTTTATAAAGCTGTTGAGAGAAAAGCTTCCTAAAGGAAAGCAGGTTTCAGTTGCCGTTGCAGCCAATCCAAAAAATTTGCAAACAGGATGGCATGGGTCTTACGATTATAAGGAATTAGCAAGATACTCTGATTATTTAATGCTGATGGCATACGATGAAAGTTGGGAAGGAAGCAATGCAGGCCCAGTAGCAAGCATTAGCTTTGTGGAAAAGTCCATACAGAGTATACTTTCTCAAGGTGTAAGTAAGGACAAAATAGTATTAGGGATCCCCTTCTATGGACGTATATGGAAATCTGATGGGACATTTAAAGGAAGAGGCGTTTCAAACAATAAAATCGATGAACTAATTAAAAAATACAATGGAACTGTAAGCTTCGACAGTAACAGTCAATCACCTAAAGCGACTATTACTATTCCAAAGGGGGAAAAAATTACAGTAGGATATAATACTACATTGGATGCAGGTAATTATACCATATGGTTTGAAAATGAAAAATCCATTAAAGAGAAACTCAAATTAGTTCAAAAGTATGATCTTAAAGGTACTGGAAGCTGGAGTATAGGTCAAGAATCAAAAGATACTTGGGATTATTTTGATTTGTGGCTAAACGGTAAATATTTTACGGATATCCAAAATCATTGGGCAGAAGAATATATTTTTTCAATGGTTAATAAAGGTTGGATGGTAGGAACATCCTCTAATAAGTTTTCTCCTAACAAATCCTTAACTAGAGCAGAAGCAGCTACTATTCTAGTTAGAGGTCTTAATTTGAAAATAGATGCAGGAGAGAACATAGAATCTTCTTATACAGATATTCCTAGCTCACACTGGGCTAAGAATTATATTGATATTATAAGTCATCATGGTTTAATGACTGGAGTATCAGATAAATCTTTTCAACCAGATAAACCATTAACACGAGAAGAAATGGCAACTATTCTTACTAGAATCTTTAAAGAAAAGAAAAACATTAGTAGAAATAAAAAATCAGAAAAATCTATTCAATATACCGATGTTAATCCGGAGCTTTGGTCTTACGAATATATAATTTTTGCAAGTGAACAGGGGCTTTTCGGAGGATATGATGATGGTACATTTAAACCGAAAAATAAGATTACAAGAGCTGAAATGGCTACATTAATGGATAGACTATCAAATCGATTAAATTAAATATGGAATAAATATAAATAGATAATAAAAACCTCACTACATAAGCAGTGAGGTTTTTATTATCTTATCTATTAGTTGTTTAAAATATCATCAATTCTATTAAGACCCTCTTTAATATTATCAAGTGAATTGGCATATGAAAGTCGAATAAATTCATCAGTACCAAAAGCTATCCCTGGTACAACAGCAACATTTGCTTGTTCAAGTAATAATTCAGATAAATCCATTGAGCTATTAATAACCACACCTTTAATAGTAGTTCCTATTAGCTTGCTAATATTCATCATAACATAGAAGGCGCCTTTAGGTGTAATGCAGGATAATCCATTAATTTCATTTATTCTTTGCACCATATATTTTCTTCTCTCATCGAAAGCTAATCTCATATCTTCAACAGGAGATTGAGTACCATTTAGAGCTTCAATACTAGCATGTTGAGCAATTGTATTAGGATTTGATGTAGCATGACTCTGCATATTACCCATGGCTTTTGCAATAACAGCATGACTTGCTGTATATCCAATTCTCCACCCAGTCATAGCATAGCCTTTTGACATACCATTTACTACGATTGTCAAATCTTTAATTTCATCGTTTAGTGAAGCAATACTAATGTGTTTTTCACCTTCATAGGTTAATTTCTCATAAATCTCATCAGATACAACAAATATATTATGTTCTATTGCAATTTTTGCAATTTCTTCTAATTCTAATTTTGTGTAAACAGAACCAGTTGGGTTAGATGGGCTATTTAATATAATAGCCTTTGTTTTAGGTGTTATCGCTTTTAAAAGATCTTCTTTATTGATTCTAAATTCATTTTCTTCTGTACAGTTAACAAATATTGGAGTAGCATCTGCCATCTTGACCATATCAGGATAACTTACCCAATAAGGTGAAGGTATAATTACTTCATCCCCTGGATTGCATATAGCTTGAAAAATATTATATAAAGAATGCTTTGCTCCGTTAGAAACAACTATATTTTCGGGTTTGTATTCTAGATTGTTATCAGCTTTTAATTTATTGCAAATTGCTTGTTTAAGTTGAGGAAGACCTGAGGCTGGAGTATAAGTAGTAAAACCTTTATTTATTGCTTCTATACCAGCGTTTTTAATATTTTCTGGTGTATTAAAATCAGGCTCACCTACTCCGAAACTTATTACGTTAATCCCGTCTGCTTTCATTTGTTTTGCTTTAGCATCAATTGCAAGAGTTATTGATGGTGAAACATTTTGTGCTTTTGTTGAAAGTTTTATGTTCATATACAGCCCTCCATATATTTATAATATATCATAATCATTGTAACAAATTTTAGAAAATAATACTACATTTCTCCATATATATCTTTAAGAGTGTTTTTTATTATCGTTAGGGAGTCTTCGATAGCTGGTTTATAGACTAACTTAGCTTTTGTATAACTATGTAACCCTTCATCTGTAATCCTATAATGCCTAATGGATCTTTTATCCGGTTCCTCCCACCATCCATATATATAATTGTTACTTTCTAAATCCCTTAATAAAGGATACATCATCCCAGGACTAGGTTCCCATTTATAATCCATTCGTTTTCTAATTTCGTCTATTAACTCGTTACCGTAATAACTTCGCTCTACTAGTAAGTGTAGGATATATAGCTTAACAAATTGTGTAGTGCTAATTTTAGATGGAAATTGTCTGTTGCGAGTACTATCATTTCTAGGTATTTTAATCACTCCTTTAATACTTTAAGAATTTATTATTAGAAAATCTGTTGAATATTCTTTAGTGGGATTTTTATGCTTGCAAGATCTCCATGGTGGTTACTGCTACTTGGTGGGAAATGAAAATCTGATCCACCTGTTATTAGTAGATTGTTTTTTTTAGCTATCTCTAAATATTCTTTAGACATATCCAATGTATGATCAGAATGATATACTTCAATTCCATCTATATTTAAGCCTAGTAGATAATCTAAAGTTGCCTTAGCGTTTAGAAGTCCAGGATGAGCTATAACCGAAAAGCCTCCTGACATTTTGATAATATCAATTGCATCCTCAGGAGACAATTTTTCTCTAGGAACGTATGCAGGACAACCCTTAACCAGATATTTTTCGAATGCCTCTTCGTTATTTTTAACATAACCTTTTGCAACCAATATTCGTGCAATATGTGGTCTCCCAATGGCTCCTTTTTGAGTAATTCCTAATATATCTTCATAGTTAATATCAAAGCCTATAGTATTTAACTTTTTAATGATTTTTCTAGCTCTATCATTTCTTCTTTCTTGCAAATTTTTAAGTATATCTTTAAAAGATTCCATTTTATAGTCAATCATATAACCTAATATGTGAACCTCTTCATTGTTATATTCAGCACTTAGTTCAATACCTGGAACTATAATAAATCCATTATATTGAGTTGCTCGCTTAATTGCCTCCTCAATCCCGTCAATGGTATCATGATCTGTTATTGCAATGCCTGATAATCCTTTTTCTATAGCATAATCGACTAAAGCGCTAGGTGTATATAATCCATCAGAGGCCGTAGAATGAGTATGCATATCTATAAAATTCATATATTCCCTCTCTTTCATAATTTAAAACATAACATGATTATACCCTATTTAGATAATAAGTAGAACTAAAAAGTTGAATAACTTTATCAAAAAAGATCTGCTCTAAGTGGCAGATCTTTAAAATGATCATATGATTTTTTATCTTGGCTCTACAATTAATTTAATTGCTGTTCTTTCTTCACCATCTATTACAATATCAGTAAATGCAGGTACACAGATTAGATCTAGTCCACTAGGAGCTACGAATCCTCGAGCAATAGCAACTGCCTTAACAGCTTGATTTAGAGCTCCAGCGCCGATAGCTTGAATTTCAGCTGACCCTCTTTCTCTAAGAACTCCGGCTAAGGCTCCAGCTACAGAATTTGGATTTGATTTTGCTGATACTTTTAATACTTCCATCCTATTAAGTCCCCCTTATAATATACTTGTATATATATTGTTTTATCAAGTTATACTATTCTACTTAATTTCAAAAATACCTGCATACTTAGTAAAATTTTCTAATATTTTTAAATTTTAAGACTTACATAACTTTTATTTTCAAAAAATAAAAAAACTGCATTCGCAGTCTTTTTATTTAGCATATTCTATAGCTCTAGTTTCTCTAATTACATTAACTTTAATCTGTCCAGGATATTCAAGTTCAAACTCGATTTTCTTTGTTATATTTCTAGCTAGCATGAAAATTTCTTCATCATTATAAACTTCAGGTTTAACTATGATTCTTATTTCTCTTCCAGCTTGAATAGCAAAAGATTTTTCAACACCATCATGGGAATTAGCGATATCCTCTAACTTCTCAAGTCGTTTAATATAAGATTCTAATGTTTCTCTTCTAGCACCAGGTCTTGCAGCAGAGATTGCATCTGCAGCCGTAACTAATATTGCCTCTATAGACTCTGGCTCATAGTCACCATGATGTGTCGACATTGCATGAATAACGTCTTTAGATTCCTTATATTTTTTCAGAAGCTCCATTCCAATTTCAACGTGAGTTCCTTCTATTTCATGATCAACCGCCTTACCGATATCATGTATTAACCCTGCTCTTTTTGCAAGCTTAACATCTGCACCTAATTCGGCCGCCATAATTCCAGCTAAATATGAAACCTCTATCGAATGATTTAATACATTTTGTCCATAGCTTGTTCTATACTTTAGCCTACCAAGTAATTTTATAAGTTCAGGATGTAAGCCATGAACACCTGTTTCAAAGGTAGCTTGCTCTCCAGCATCTTTGATAATAGTATCTACTTCTTTTTTAGCCTTATCTACCATTTCTTCGATTCTAGCAGGATGAATTCTTCCATCCACAATTAACTTCTCTAATGCAATACGCGCTACTTCACGTCTAATTGGATCAAATCCAGATAAAATTACTGCTTCTGGTGTATCATCAATAATTAAATCAATACCCGTCAATGTTTCAAGTGTACGAATATTTCTACCTTCTCTACCAATTATTCTACCTTTCATTTCATCACTCGGAAGTTGAACAACCGATACAGTAGTTTCTGCAACATGATCTGCTGCACACTTTTGAATTGAATAGGCAATTACTTCTCTTGCTTTCTTTTCTGCGTCTTCTTTAGCTTTAGACTCAATATCCTTTATCATCATTGCAGCTTCATATTTAGTTTGTTTTTCAACATCACTTAATATAAGATCGCGTGCTTGTTCAGAAGTTAAACCAGATAATTCTTCAAGTTTTTCAACTTCCTTTTGATAAAGGTCGTTAATTTCTAGCTCTCTATTATCTAGCTCCTTAAGCCTTTTATTCAGCTTCTCATCTTTATGCTCTAAGGATTCTGATTTTTTATCTAAAACTTCTTCTTTTTGTATCAATCTTCTTTCGGATCTTTGTAATTCGTTACGCCTTTCCCTATTTTCTCTTTCTAATTCATTACGAAGTTTATGTACCTCTTCCTTTGCTTCTAATAATATTTCTTTTTTTGTAGTCTCAGCATTTTTTTCAGCATCTTCTACAATTTTTTTAGCTAAGTCTTCAGCACTATTAATTTTTCCCTCCGCAATATTTTTTCGAAAAAAATAGCCAACAAGGCATCCGATTAAAATACCAACTAAGATTAAAATTCCGTTTAAAACAAATGGGTTTGGAATATGTGGACACCTCCCTTATTAAATTTTTAAAAATTCAAATTCACATCAATAGATACACCCATGATTTGCTTTTATTTTATATCTTTTTCTTGTAAGTGTCAAGTTTGAATATAAACACAAGAATATTAGCAGCAAAGAACATTTTGATTATTACCATAAATATCTTATGTATACTTAATAAATCAATTATATTAATAATTTACAAATAATATACCATACAAAAAGAAGCTACTGAAAAATAAAACTTCATAGCTTCTTTTAATAAAAAATATATTTTCTTTTATTTATTCATCACTTTTTTCGTCAGAGTCTGAAATATTATTTTTAGGCTGAGCTTTAGTTATTTCTGACGCAATAGGAAGATTATAGTATTCCCTTATTTTATTTTCAACTTCCAATGCAATTTCAGGATTTTCTTTTAAAAATTGTTTTCCGTTTTCGCGTCCTTGCCCGATCCTAATGTCTCCATAACTATACCACGCACCTGATTTGATAATAATATCTAAGCTACTTGCAACATCTAGTATATCTCCTGTTTTTGAAATACCTTCCCCATACATGATATCAAATTCAGCTTGTTTAAAAGGAGCTGCCACTTTATTTTTTACAATCTTTACTCTTGTTCTATTTCCTATAACATCATTACCCTGCTTGATAGAATCAACTCTTCTTACATCCATACGTACAGAAGCATAAAATTTAAGTGCACGTCCACCAGTTGTTGTTTCAGGATTACCAAACATTACACCTATTTTTTCTCTAAGTTGATTTATAAAAATAGCAATTGTATTTGATTTATTAATCGATCCAGCTAGTTTTCTTAAAGCCTGAGACATTAATCTAGCTTGCAGACCCATATGAGAATCCCCCATTTCTCCTTCAATTTCTGCTTTAGGTACTAGGGCAGCAACGGAGTCTACAACAATGATATCAACGGCACCACTTCGAACTAGTGCTTCAGCAATTTCGAGAGCTTGTTCTCCTGTATCAGGTTGGGAAACAATTAAGTTATCAATATCCACACCTAAGTTTTTTGCATACACTGGGTCAAGAGCATGTTCAGCATCAATAAATGCAGCTGTACCTCCCAACTTTTGTGTTTCAGCGATTACATGAAGTGAAACTGTTGTTTTACCAGAGGATTCTGGCCCATAAATTTCAATTATCCTTCCTTTAGGTATGCCTCCTATTCCTAATGCAACGTCTAATCCAATAGAACCTGTAGATACGCTTTCTAGGTTTAATTTAGCATCTGCACCTAATTTCATAATAGATCCTTTTCCGAACTGTTTCTCTATTTGACTAATAGCCATTTCTAAAGCTTTTTTCTTTTCCATACTATTACCAGATAATATCTGGTTCACCTTCCCTTCATAGTATCTCGAACAAATGTTCTAATCATATTATATATTATAATAAGTAAATGGTCAAACTATATTTAAAAATAATTCAATCATTTTTTCTATTAAGACTTAAATACGTGTTTGTTTATTACAATATAATCAATTCCAGATACCACAGTAAATATTACAGAAACCCACACCATAATCATATCGAATGGAAAATTAATATATTTGAAAGGAAAGTTATCCAATAGTATTGCTATAATAGCGATGATTTGTGTAATTGTTTTAGCTTTTCCCCACCAACTTGCAGCTATTACAACCCCTTCTGAAGCAGCTACAGCTCTTAGAATACTTATAGTAAACTCTCTAGCAATAATTATAACTACTACCCAAGCTGAAAGCTTACCCATTTGGACAAGAGAAATAAGCGCAGCTGATACAAGAAGTTTATCTGCCAAAGGATCCATAAATTTACCAAAGTTAGTAATTTCATTTCTTTTTCTGGCTACATATCCATCCAATGTATCTGTAATTGCGGCGATAATAAATATAACCGCGGCAATAGGTACACCATAAGGCATTTTATTTAAAAGAAACATCATAAAAACAGGAACTAAAAAAATACGGAATATTGTTAGTTTATTAGCTAAATTCATTAATATACTCCCCCATTGATTATACTTTTAATATTTAATAATTTTTTGTATTAAACTGATTTATTTTCTAAACTATAATAAAGTTTAACTATTTCCTCTACTGCATCTTCAATATTATTATAATTAATTTCCATCATATAATTATAATTTTTCATAGAATGTAAATATAATGGATCATAATATTCAATTATTAATTCTCTTGCAACTTTATCATAGGATTTTTCTTTAATCCAATCAAGGTATTGATTTACTCTTTCTAATCCAATTCGTTTCTTTAGATTTAAGATCGCGTTTTCTAATAGGTCATCATTGTCAGAAATATTATTTACATAATCTCTTACTAATCTTTCTATTCTATTTTCCATAGATGTATTTATTAAAATCTGCTTTCCTTTTAATATTGATTGAAAAAGACTTTCTGGCAATGTCACTCTTCCCAATCTTTGTCCTTCACTCTCAATTACAATGTATTTACTATTTGTTTTTCTCAAAATATCAAATACTATTGAATCAAACATCTTCTGGGTAACTGGTTTTTCATTCTGATATGCCATAGTCCCAAAAACAGATCCGCTATTTTTAACTATTAGTTCTAAATTTAGAGTTGGAATATTAATTTCTTCAAGTTTTTCAAGTATCTCTGTTTTCCCTACTCCTGTATATCCATGAAGTACAATAAAACTATGGTTAGATTGATTTTCATCAAAATATTTAACAACCTGTTTACGGTATTCTTTATATCCACCCTGTAATTGGAAGATATTCATGCC
Organism: Bacillota bacterium; assembly: GCA_023387935.1. Taxonomy (GTDB): domain Bacteria; phylum Bacillota; class Clostridia; order Peptostreptococcales; family Natronincolaceae; genus Alkaliphilus_B. The sequence goes on along the minus strand of JAEWHG010000066.1, from coordinate 284 downwards.
TAATGAACCTAGCAAATTTGAAATTACACCACTTCTAAGCCCACCCCTCCAGCAGAATATAACTATATTTTTATAATTTTTTGATAGTAAAAGTATTTCATTATATATATTTGGTAATTTGGAAGATACATACTCAATTCCTTTAACTTTAGCTTCAGTCGGACTATTTTGCTTATAAGTAGTTCCTACATCGATTCTCTCCTCATTATTTAAAATAGGAATATTAATAGCGTCTGGTATAGAGCCTTCCATAAATTCTAAAGGGGAGCGAACATCAATAAAAA
>JAEWHG010000157.1 GCA_023387935.1 Bacillota bacterium | reverse complement strand
TCAAATTCAATTTTTTCGGTTTGACTGTTTTCCCAATATTCAGGTACTTTTTGCTGTGATTTTTTTCTAAACATATTATCCCTCCGCTTTTAGTAATAGACTACTACATATTACAATAAATGGCAAGCTACAAAATGTTCAGCAGCTACTTCCCTAAACTCAGGAACCTCCTCCTTACATCTTGCTAAGGCATGAGGACACCTGGTGTGAAACCTACAACCACTTGGAGGATTTGCAGGACTAGGTATATCTCCTTTCAAAATTATTCTCTTTCTTGCAATTGTCGGATCTGGAATAGGAATAGCAGATAATAATGCCTGTGTATATGGATGCAGGGGCTCTTTATAAAGCTCATCCTTTGGCGCTAGTTCTACAAGGCTACCTAAATACATTACTCCTATTCTATCACTTATATGCTTTACAACACTAAGGTCATGGGATATAAATAAATACGTTAATCCCATTTCATCCTGAAGATCCATCAATAGATTTATAACTTGTGACTGTATAGAAACATCAAGAGCAGAAACAGGCTCATCACATACTATAAATTCTGGATTTAACGCTAATGCTCTTGCTATACCAATACGTTGTCTTTGACCTCCACTAAATTCGTGAGGGTATCTTCTTATATGATATGGTGCAAGACCGCATTTCTCTATAATTTCACTAACTCTATCATTTGCTTCTTTTCCTTTTTTCGCCAGCCCATGTTCTACTAATGACTCTCCCACAATTTGTGCTACAGTTAACCTTGGATTTAAGGAGCTATATGGATCTTGAAATACGATTTGCATTTTTGTGCGAAGTTTAATTAGTTCATCTTTTGGAAGATTAAAAATTTCTCTTCCTTTATAATAAACTTCACCATCGGTTTTTTGTAAGAGATTTAGTATAGTACGACCAGTTGTAGATTTTCCGCAACCAGATTCTCCTACTATCCCTAAAGTCTCTCCTCTTTTAATAGTGAAGGAGATGTCTTCTACAGCACGAACATGACCAATTGTTCGCTTAAAAAAACCGCCTCTTATAGGAAAATATTTTTTTAAATTTTTAACTACCACTAAATCCATTTCTTCCTTTATTAGCTCAGCCATCTATTCCACCTCTCCTTCATTATTAAATAACCAACAACGAACCTTACGTCCATTACCTACAGATATTAAGTCAGGAACTTGCATTTGACATATTTCCATTGCATGGTTACATCTTGGGTGGAATGCACAGCCTTCTGGCATAGCTAAAGGATTTGGTACACTACCAGGTATTACGTCTAACCTTTTTGCACTGCCTTCTAAATTTGGCTTTGACTTCATTAAACCTATTGTATAAGGATGCTTTGGATCCTTAAATAAATCTACAACATTTGCATCTTCAACTATTCTTCCTGCATACATAACGATAACATGGTCTGCCATTTCAGCAACAACCCCTAAGTCATGAGTAATTAACATTATAGCAGTATTCAGCTTTTCTTTTAATTCCTTCATTAACTCTATAATCTGAGCTTGAATCGTAACATCAAGAGCCGTAGTAGGCTCGTCAGCAATCAGAAGTTTAGGATTACAGGATAATGCCATTGCAATCATTGCTCTCTGTCTCATACCACCACTAAATTGATGTGGATAGTCATCTACAACTTCATCTGCTCTTGGTATTCCAACAAGTTTTAGCATTTCTATACATTTTTCTCGGGCGGCTTTCTTGTCTAAATTTTGATGTAGCATTATTGCTTCCATTATTTGGCTACCGATTGTAAATACAGGGTTAAGAGAAGTCATTGGTTCCTGAAAAATCATTGCAATATCATTTCCCCTGATTTTTCTCATTTCTGATTCTGGTAGATCTACTATATTTTTATTATCAAATATAATTTCTCCATCAACAATTTTGCCTGGAGGTGTTGGTATAAGTCGCATTATTGACATTGAAGTAATACTTTTTCCACAACCTGACTCCCCAACAATTCCTAATGTTTCGCCTGATTTTAAATTAAAATCAACACCATTTACAGCTGGAACAATTCCATCTTCAGTAAAAAAATGAGTCTTTAAATTTTTTACTTCTAATAAATTTTTCATATTTACACCTCCTAACTATTGTTTTAATCTTGGATCTAACGCATCTCTTAATCCATCCCCTAGCAGGTTTAAACTCATAACAGCTATGAATATTGCAAGCCCTGGAGGAATCCATTGCCACCAACGATTTTTAAGTACATATTGATTCTGCGCATCTGTTAGCATATTTCCCCAGGATGGTGTCGGCGGGGCTACACCTAAACCTAAAAAGCTTAGGGAAGATTCTGTTAATATTGCACTGGCAATTCCTATCGTAGCAGAAACGATTACAGATGCCATGGTATTTGGTAATAGATGTGCTATAATTTTTCTAAAGTCACTAATACCTAAGGCAGTAGCTGCTTCCATAAATTCTCTTTCTCTTAAAGAGAGAATTTCTGCTCTAACAATTCTTGCGATACCTGGCCACCCTAGAATTGCTAATACAAGCATCATATTGTAAATACTTGGCTTAAGCATAGCAACAATGGTAATAGCTATAGGTAAAAATGGTAAACAAGAAAAAACATCTGCAATTCTCATGATGATATTGTCAACAGCTTTACCATAATATCCTGCAATACCACCTAATAAAACACCTATAACAATTCTTAAACCCGTAGAAACAAAACCTACTGTAAGGGAAATTCTAGCACCATACAATAATCGTGTTAAAATATCTCTTCCTAAAGCGTCTGTACCTAATAAATGGTTACTGTCGGGTTTAGCATTTGAATTAAGCAGATTAACAGCATCACGCCCATATGGAGTTAAAAGCGGTGCAAATATAGCTGAAAATGCCATTATTGTTATCATTATTAACCCTAGCATAGCTAACTTGTTTCGTCTAAGTCGTTTCCACATTATTTTCCATGGGCCTACAACTGTATTTTGTGTAGCTAAGCTTTTATCTACGTTTTTATTTAATTGTTTTTTTTCACTGATCATATTGATTCCCCCCTCTTAATCTAGTCTTATTCTAGGGTCTACAAATGCGTAGGATATGTCTGCTATTAAGTTACCAAACAAAGTGAAAATAGCTAAGAACATATTGATTCCCATCATTAACGGGTAGTCCCTTTGCAGCACTGCCTGATGTTGTAGCTTTCCTATACCAGGAAGCACAAACACCATTTCTGTTATTAGAGCACCAGAAAATAGAGTAGGTAGAGAAGCACCTAATAATGTTATTACAGGTATTAGTGCATTTCTTAAAGCATGCTTATATATAACAACCTTTTCCTTAAGACCTTTAGCTCTCGCTGTACGTATATAATCTTGTCTAATAACTTCAAGCATACTAGATCTTGTATATCTCATAAAGCTACCTGCCCCAGTTAAACTAAGAACAATTAGAGGTAATACGCTGTGTTTAAATATATCAGGAAAATTTGTAGCAAATGATAAAGGTTTACCAGGAGTTACTAGACCCGATATTGGGAACCATCGAATATCAATAGCTAACCATTTGATTAAAAGTAAAGCAAAGAAAAATGCGGGAATAGATATTCCCATAAGAGCAAAAACAGTTCCAGCCGTATCAAAAATCGAATACTGTTTAGTGGCTGAAATTACGCCAATAGGTATTGCTATGATTAAACTTATTATTAAAGATACAAAAGCTATATAAAACGTTGCCCACATTCTTTCACCTATTAGTTTTGAAACGGGCTGCTTCAATTGTATGGAACTACCAAAATTTCCTTGTACCATATTTGTAATGTAGTCAATATACTGTTCTGGACCTGATCTGTTAAGTCCATATGCCTCTTCCAGCTTTTGCATTTGCTCTACAGTCATATTAGGATCTGTATAAAAAGATGCTAAGGG
>JAEWHG010000166.1 GCA_023387935.1 Bacillota bacterium | reverse complement strand
AATTTGCCCAGTAGTATAAGCTGAATCATCACTTGCAAAGTAAACAACTGTAGCTGCAACTTCTTCTGGATTACCCATTCTTTTAATAGGCGTATGTTTTAGAAAAAAGTCTCGAAATTCAGGACTTAAATTATCCTTAACAGCATCCGTAGCAGTCATACCAGGCAAAACCGCATTGCAACGTATATTATCCCTAGCACATTGTACCGCAATAAGCTTTGTTAAATAATTAATTGCAGCCTTACTCGTAGCATAAGCAATTTGAGATATATCTGGTATGATACCCCCAATAGAAGAAATATTAATAATCGATCCGCCACCATTTTGAGCCATATATTCTACGGCTTTTTGAGAAGAAATAAATACACTAGCTAAATTTGTATCAATAGTACTTATGTACTCATCATATTGAGTATTTTTGATATCTATATCCATTTTAGGATTAGATGTACCGAAGTTATTAACAAGAACGTCAATTTTACCTTCATTTTTAACAACTTCTTCAATCATAGAAATGTAAGTCTCTTTTTTATAAGCATCATTATATACCGTATTTACTCTTAGACCTTCACCATTTAGTTCTTTAGATATATCTCCTGCTTTTTCTAAATTACGAGCTGCCATATATACAATTGCGCCTTCTCTTGCGCAAGCTTTTACTATTGCTAAACCAATTCCTCTAGTAGAAGCCGTTACCAATATGACTTTATCTTTTAATCTCATATAAACACTTCCTTTATAAATATTTTGTATATCTTTAGCTAATAGAAATATAATATTTCTATTAGTTAAAATACCACTATTTTAACCTTTAAAACTCAGATATATCTATTGTTTTAATATTTTATAGTTTTAATTCATCTTTTAATATATGTTTTCCAATTGCAAATTTGGAAATCTTTTCCTTCTTGTGAGTTACTGCATAAATAAAGTATGCCTCCTATGAGGCATACTTTATTACTTTATATTAGATAATAGTTCTTCTTACCAATGTATTGGTCGGCAAAGTGACCTCGGTAACTTCGTATTAGAATCACCCTTTGCAGTGTTAATCTGGCTTTGAGTGAGAAAAATACTATTGGCGAGATTAGCTCCTCTTAAATCAGCATCTCGCAAATCTGCCCCAATAAGATTGGCCCCAGCGAAATCAACTCCTCTAAGATCCGCCGCAATAAGGTAAGCACCACTTAAATTTTCCCCTCTTAAATCCACTCTTCTTAGATCAGCTCCTATAAGATCTAATCCTCTACCAAGAGATTTTTTGCGTCTTATAGAATTCTTATTCTGACAACGTATTTTTTTTCGTACCCCTTCACTAACCTGCTGAAGCAGAGTATTAACAGATGCTCGATGTTCTGTGACATCTAGTTTTATTAGAGAATCAGCGTTGAGAAGTGTGAGTCCCTCCGTCTTATGGAGCATTGCTTTTAATTCCTCGTGAATAACACTATCCATCTGAATTTGTAGCACTTCTGTCAAATACCAGAGCATTTCATGAAGCTGCTTCATTATCACAAAAACATCGAACATTTCCTTAGCTAATTCTGGAGCTTGCCTCCAGTTATGTCCCCCATAGGTAACTTGACACACCTTTTGTCCTGCACCAAAGCAGTCATAGGCGGTGCAGCCTTTAAGTCCCATATCTCTGAGGTTTTTGTGAACCTTACAGCTAAAGTCTGTTTGCAGGTTAAGACAAGGCTTCCCAGCTTCTTTGTCCACAGGAAAACCATCAGAAGCAGAAAAATAAAGTGCAACACAGCAAATACCGAAGCAGTTTTTACAATCAGCTCGCAGATTACGGCGCCCCATGTCAGAGAATGATACTTTTATCTTGTTCATATTTGCATCTAAATATTTCATGTCTATATACCTCTCATTTACAAAATATACTAAGTATTTAGTTTAATTTTATCACGGGTATAATAATTATTCAATTTTACTCTCGTTGCATGATATTTCTATGTTTATCCTTTGCTTGATCTTGTGATTTATGTTAATGCACAATTTTAAAAAATAATCTTTCATGGCCCTTTTCATTTAATTTTTTAATACAAATATCGAACTAGCAATCCAATAATTGCACCAAATACAACAGAAGGAAGAAACATTTTTATTTTCTTAGCTACAATTGCTGTAGAAATACAGCCTATCAGAATAGGAATAGAAATGATTAGTTGCCCATTTACAGGAACTAAGATTTCTTTAATAATAAGTGCAGATATAACTGCAACTGGCACATATGTAAAATACAAACGCATTGTAGGACTTAGCTCTCTTTCTGCCATTAACTCTAATCCTACGATACGTGAAATATAGGTTACAATTGAAAGTAGTCCGATTAGTATCCAATGATTTAGCATTGTGAAGACCTCCTCTTTAAATAAAGGCCAACAACAGGTGCTAGTAAACCAGTAATAATAATAGTAAATTGATTACCAGGCATAAAGTATTCAAGTCCAATAGCTAATATTGCAGCTACAAGCGCCGTTGCAATTGCAGGCTTTTTTGTCAAATTTGAAATAAGAATAGCTGTAAAAGTAATAGGAAACGCTAGGTCTAATCCCCATTTTTGTGGATCAATTTGATTTCCAATTATTCCCCCAAGAAGCGAAGATAAAACCCAAGCAATATAAAAAGTACCAATAACAACTGCAAAGTAAAGAGGATC
>JAEWHG010000051.1 GCA_023387935.1 Bacillota bacterium | reverse complement strand
CTTGTAATACTGCGGATGAAATAGTTAAATATGACCTATTAGCTCAGTCGGTAGAGCACCTGACTTTTAATCAGGGTGTCCCGCGTTCGAGTCGCGGATGGGTCACCAACTAAAATAGGCCCTATGGTCAAGCGGTTAAGACACCTCCCTTTCACGGAGGTAACCCGGGTTCGAGTCCCGGTAGGGTCACCATTATATCCCAGGATAAAAAGCCTTAAAATTAAGGGCGTGTAGCTCAGCTGGGAGAGCATCTGCCTTACAAGCAGGAGGTCACAGGTTCGAGCCCTGTCACGCCCACCACTATAAATTAACCAAATATATCAAGGAGGAGTTCCCGAGCTGGCCAAAGGGGACGGACTGTAAATCCGTTAGCTTCGCTTTCACTGGTTCGAATCCAGTCTCCTCCACCATTATGACCTAACCCAATGAGTGTAACGAATTGTAGGTAGGTCAAATGCAACGAGTACCAAATTTATACGACCAAAGGAAGTAAATAAATTTGAGCTGCGAAACTGCGTCATATATTAACAAAAATCAGTATTTTGTTTACGAAGAAAGTAAATTTAGTACAAATTGCTGGTAGGTCAAACGCAATGAGCACCAAATTTATACAACCAAAAAGTCGTCATGCTGCGCATAGACTCCTGTCGCACTCAGAATTTTTAAGAAAATTCTTCAAGTGCTCAAAGGGAGTAAATAAATTTGATTTGCGAAAATGCGTCATATATTATAGATTTTTTAGTAAATGGACAATTTTTTGTGTAAAATATACTGAAAAGCAAAAAAGGGGTTCATTATTTATTGAAAATGTAATAAACTATTAAAGGGTAATAAGAATACAATATACTTGGAAGATAATACCTTGAATGGGGTATTAAAATAGATATCGAGGTGAAAAAATGAAGCTAAAAGCAATTATTCTAGCAGCAGGAGCAGGTACAAGAATGAAGTCCAAGTTACCAAAGGTATTGCATAAGGTTTGTGGACAAACCATGCTCCACCATGTAATAGATGCGGCAAAAAGCTCTAAGATAGAGGAATGTATTGCTGTTATAGGCCATGGTGCGGAAAAAGTAAAGGAAAGTCTAGACAAAGATGTAAAAACCGTACTTCAAGAAGAACAATTAGGCACAGGCCATGCTGTTATGATGGCGCAAGATTATATTGAAGAAGGAATTGTTTTAGTACTGTGTGGAGATGGACCATTAATCACAGAGGAAACCTTGAATAGCATAATGGACTACCATAAACAAGGGGATTTCAAGGCAACGGTCCTTACTACAGACCTATCTAATCCTAAAGGATATGGAAGAATTATAAGAGATGCAGAAGGTCAGCTAGAAAAAATAGTTGAAGAAAAAGACACCACGGAAGAAGAAAAGGCTATAATGGAGATTAATTCGGGTATATATTGTTTTGACGGTAAAGCATTAAAGGAAGCTCTTCCACAACTTACAAACAATAATGCGCAAAAGGAATATTATTTAACCGACGTACTATCCATCATACGAAATATGGGCTTTAATGTAGGTGTTTATAAGACGGAAGAATATGAAGAAATTATGGCGATTAATTCTAAAGAGCAGTTAGCAGAGGTAGAAGCCATAATGCGAAAGAGAATTGCTAAAAAACATATGGTAAATGGTGTAACTATAATTAATCCAGATCACACTTATATAGAGAAAACAGTTATTATCGGAGCAGACACTATCATATATCCTGGAGCCATATTAGCAGGTAAAACAACCATAGGTGAAGATTGTATCATAGGGCAGAATAGTCGTATAGAAAATACTACAATGGGTAATAGCGTAGAAGTACAAAGCTCTACTCTTATAGATAGTAAAGTAGATGATTATACAACCATAGGTCCTTATGCTTACTTAAGACCGAATAGTAACATAGGTAAGCATGTAAAGATTGGAGATTTTGTAGAAGTAAAAAATTCCAATATTGGAGATCATTCAAAAGCGTCCCACTTAGCATATATTGGAGATGCAGATGTTGGTAAAAATGTGAATGTTGGATGTGGTGTTGTTTTCGTTAATTACGATGGGAAGAATAAAAATAGATCTATCGTAGAAGATAACGCTTTCGTAGGTAGTAACGCAAACTTAATTGCCCCAGTAACAGTTAAAAAGGATGGTTATGTAGCTTGTGGATCTACTATTACGAATGATGTACCAGAGGGTTCTCTTGCAATAGCAAGAGGTCGTCAGGAAAACAAAGAGGGCTGGGTAGAGAAAAAAGGCTTACTTAAAAAGTAAAGCTGCATTATTAATGAGGTCTTGCCAGTAATTAAGCGGATGATCAATAATATTACAAGAAGATGATTTGTATAAACTTAAGGAGGAAAATTTGAGATGAATATGAGTGGAAGTGAAGTTAAAATCTTTACTGGGAATGCTAATCCAGAATTAGCTCAAAAAATTGCAGATTCTATAGGGTTACCTTTAGGAAAAGCAACTGTGTCAACCTTTAGCGATGGTGAAATTTCTGTAAACATAGAGGAAACTGTAAGAGGTACTGATGTATTTGTGGTTCAGCCAACGTGCCCGCCAGTAAACGACAGTCTAATGGAGCTGTTAATTTTAATAGACGCTTTTAAAAGAGCTTCTGCAGGAAGAGTAACTGCGGTTCTTCCATACTATGGATATGCAAGACAAGATCGTAAAGCAAAGGCTAGAGATCCAATTACTGCAAAGCTAGTAGCAGATATATTAACATCAGCAGGAGCGGACAGAATTTTAACTATGGATTTACATGCTGCTCAAATTCAAGGATACTTCGATATTCCTGTAGATCATCTTCTAGGTGTTCCAATATTAGCAAAATATTTCCAAGAAAAGAACATTGAAGATCTTGTTGTAGTTTCACCAGACCTAGGAAGTGTAACGAGAGCTAGAAACTTTGCAAATCATTTGAATGCGCCTATTGCTATTATAGACAAGAGAAGACCACAGGCAAACGTAGCTGAGGTAATGAACATCATTGGAGATATAGAAGGTAAGAATGTTATTTTAATAGATGATATGATCGACACAGCTGGTACAATTGCACAAGGAGCAGATGCACTTAAAAAGTTTGGTGCTAAGGAAGTATACGCTTGTTGTACACATCCTATATTATCAGGTCCAGCGATAGAAAGAATTCAAAACTCAGTAATAAAAGAGCTTATAGTTACAGATACAGTGCCGCTATCAGAAGAAAAAATGATAGACAAAATTAAAATCAAATCCGTTGCACCAGTGTTTGGAGAAGCAATCCAAAGAATATACAAAAATATTTCAGTAAGCAAATTATTTGATTAATTTTAAACATAGGCAGCCCTAGGCTGTCTATTGTTTTACAGTATGAGGTGAGAAAATGTACGTAATCGTTGGTCTAGGAAACCCAGGAAAAAAATACGATGCCACAAGACATAACGTAGGCTTTGAAGCTATAGATATGTTAGCAAAAAGGAATAATATAGAAGTAAAAAGATTAAAGCATAAAGCCCTATGTGGAGAAGGTACAATAGGTGGCAACAAAGTAATGCTTGTAAAGCCACAAACCTTCATGAACCTAAGTGGACAAAGCCTTTTAGATATCGTTCAGTTTTACAAAATAGATCCAAAAAATATTATAGTAATATACGACGATATCGATGTAGCAGTAGGCTCTCTTAGAATTAGAGAAAAAGGAAGCGCAGGAAGTCATAATGGAATGAAATCGATTATTTATATGCTACAAACCGACCAATTCCCTAGAATAAGAATAGGCGTTGGCAAGCCAGAATTTGGAGACCTAGCAGATTATGTTCTAGGTAGATTCCCAAAGGAAGAAGTTCCAACAATGCTAGAGGTATTAGAAAGAGCGTCGCTAGCGGCAGAAACCATAGTAACAGATGGAATTTCCCTATCCATGAACAGATATAACATAAGATAGTAGGTATAAGTACCCTGCAAAGGACAAAAACTATATTGATATAAAATTACTGTAACTATATTAATAAAGGAGCTTGTCCATGTTCATAATTGCAGGAATACTTGCAGCACTTATTTCTTATATATGTAATAGAATAGTATTAAAGAAACAAGGAAATATAGGAATCATTGTCATCGTACCATTTATAGAAGAATTTACAAAAACAATGAGTTCTGTTATGATAAGTACGAGTATATTAGGAACCCATTTTGTGTTTGGGGTTATCGAAGGAATATACGACATAGTAACCTCAAACAAACAAATAGGAAAGTGGGCAGCCTTAGCAAGCATCATAAGCCATACCACATTTGGACTAGCTACCTATCTAACAATACAATTCGGCTATTCTATTTATTGGGGTATATTTCTTTCGTGGTTAATCCACAGTACATGGAACTGGTATATTACAAAATATTTATAGTCAACACAAGCCTAGGATAAATAACCTAGGCTATAGGTTTTTAATAACGAAACATTTAGGTGGTGATAGACATGAACAAAGAACTACTACTTGCACCAATGCAAGGCTCCTTGGATTATATGCAACTTCTAAGCAATATAAAAGCTAACAAAAGTCCTATAGCTTTATACGGACTGAATGATACGCAAAAATCTCATATAGCATACGGAATCCATGAAGAAATAAAAGGACAAGTTTGTATTGTAACGTATAATGAAATAGAAGCAAGACAGCTACACGAGGATCTAAAGTTCTACGTTGGCGAGAAAGCAGTATTTATTCCATCGAAAGAGATTTTATTCTACAACATGGAAGCGGCAAGCGAAAGTGTACAAGAAGAAAGAATGAAAGCAATAGAAAAAATCCTAGAAGGAGAAGACTGTATCGTCGTTACTTCCATAGATGCGTTTCTGCGTCGATTGCCGCCTCCAAGCTCATATACAAAAAACCAGATCTCATTTAATATAGGGGCAATTGTTGATTTATCCAAAACAATAGAAACCCTTGTAGCCCAGGGCTACGAAAGACAGGATATCGTAGAAGAAAGAGGCCAATTTAGTATAAGAGGAGATATTATCGATATATTTCCAGGATCGGCAGAAACACCAGTAAGAATCGAGCTATTTGGGGACGAAATAGATTCCATACGTAAATTCCAAGTAGAAACCCAAAGGTCAATGGACAAAATAGACTCTATAAAAATTTATGGAGCCAAAGAAACAATCGTAGAAGTTTTCGATAAAGAAGAAGTAATATTAAAGTTAAATCAAGATTACAAAGCGATTAGTAAAAAATTAAATCAAGACTCGAAGGAAAAATTAAAGCTCAAGCTTGAAGAAACAGTGGAGAAGATAAGAGCCCTAGGAAACTTTAAAGGAATCGAAAAATTCTTGCCCTATATATACGAGAAGCCAACATCTTTGTTGAATTATTTCCCAGAGGATACGGTTTTTATATTAGATGAGCCGAGTCGATTAAGAGAAAAATCCGAAGGACATATAGAAGAATTTAAAGAAAGTTTTAAGGTGCTAATAGAAAGAGGAGAGGTTTTTCCAAACCAGGGCAAGCTTCTTCTTACGTATAACGAAATTATAGATAAAATAAAAGAATACAGAACTGCTATATTGAGCTTGTTGCCTAAAGCGATTAAGGATTTTGCTCCTAAGGAAATCATCAATTTCGATACAAGACCAATGCAGTCCTTCCATGGGAAAATTGAACTTCTAGTAAAAGAAATACAACGACTTCAGTATAAGGGCTATAAAATAGTATTAGCGCCAGGTACAAAAGAAAGGGCTCTTAGACTTTTAGAGCTTTTAAAAGACAGAGGAATAAGTGCAGAATTCGTTGTGACTAACAAATCTAATTTAGTTACAGGAGAAGTAGTAATCTTGCAAGGTAATTTACGCAGGGGCTTTGAATATGTAAAAAATAAATATGTAGTCATAACGGATTTTGAAATCTATGGGGTACACAAGCAACAAAGAAAAGCGACTAAACGGAAAGACTCCTCTCCTATAAAATCATTTATAGACTTAAATGTGGGGGATTATGTAGTTCACGAAGGTCACGGTATCGGAAAGTATATAGGAATAGAAGAACTGAAGGTAGAGGGTGTAAAGAAGGACTATTTAAAAATACGTTATTCAGGAGAAGGCTTTCTTTATGTACCTACGGATCAGATGGATTTGATACAAAAATATATTGGAAGTGACGACGCACCGCCAAAACTGAATAAGCTTGGCGGAAGCGAATGGGCAAAAACCAAAACAAAGGTAAAGAAAGCTATAGAAGATATGGCTGGAGACCTAATAAAGCTCTATGCAGAGCGAGAAAAGACAATGGGACACGCCTTTAGTAAGGATACAGAATGGCAGAAACAGTTTGAAGATCTATTTCCTTATGAGGAAACTCCAGATCAGCTAAAATGTATAGAGGAAGTAAAGCTAGATATGGAAAGGGAAAGAGCTATGGATCGTCTTCTATGTGGTGATGTTGGCTACGGAAAGACAGAAGTGGCTATTCGTGCTGCCTTTAAAGCAGTAGCAGACAGCAAACAAGTGGCATTTTTAGTACCTACAACTATTTTAGCGCAACAGCATTACAACACCTTTAAACAAAGATTTTCAGGTTTCCCTGTAAATGTAGAAATGCTGAGCAGATTTAAAAGTCCTGGGGCACAAAAGAAAATTATAGAAGATGCGAGAACGGGAAATGTGGATATTATCATTGGAACTCATAGATTATTGTCAAAGGATATGCAATATAAAGATTTGGGGCTCCTTATAGTAGACGAGGAGCAACGCTTCGGTGTAAAACATAAGGAAGCATTAAAAAAGCTTAAAAAATCTATAGATGTTCTAACCCTAACAGCTACGCCAATACCTAGAACTTTGCATATGTCAATGATCGGTATAAGGGATATGAGTGTTATAGAAGATCCACCAGAGGAACGATTCCCAGTACAAACCTATGTATTATCCTATAATGAGTCCATGGTTGTTGATGCAATAACTAGGGAATTATCCAGAGGCGGGCAGGTATATTACGTATATAATAGAGTTCAAAACATTCATCAAATAGCTAATGGTATTAATGCTTTAGTGCCTCAGGCCAGAATCGCTGTGGCCCATGGTCAAATGTCAGAAAAAGAGCTAGAAAAAATAATGCTAGAATATATGAATGGAGAATATGATGTGCTGGTGAGCACAACCATAATAGAAACTGGTATGGATATTTCTAATGTGAATACAATAATAATTCATGATGCAGATCGATTAGGACTTTCTCAGCTATATCAGTTAAGAGGAAGGGTAGGCAGATCTAACAGACAGGGCTATGCATATTTAATGTACGAAAAAAACAAGGTTCTTTCAGAAGTGGCAGAAAAAAGGTTGAAAGCTATTAAAGAGTTTACAGAATTTGGATCCGGCTTTAAAATAGCTATGCGAGATCTTGAAATTCGTGGTGCAGGAAATCTTCTTGGTGGAGAGCAGCACGGTCATATGGCTGCAATAGGATATGACCTGTATGTTAAGCTTCTAGAAGAAACCGTAGGAGAGTTAAGAGGAGAGTACACAGAAAAATTCGAAGATACTACAATAGAGCTTAATGTAAATGCATATATTTCAGAAAAATACATTAACAATCAAAGCCACAAAATAGAAATATATAAAAAAATTGCGTCCATACGAAATATAGAGGATATGTATAAAATAGAAGAAGAAATAGAAGATCGCTTTGGGGATATCCCTTTAAGTGTTCGAAACCTCCTCCTAATCTCATATATTAAGGCTATGGCAAGGCATTTAAAGGTTACGGCTATTACTCAAAAAGATAAGGATATTCGTATACAGTTTAAGGATGGAAGTATGTTAAAGCCAGAAGGAATTGGAGAGGTGCTTCATAAATATAACAGAAAAGTAACATTTAATGCTACTTCACAGCCCTATTGTGTTTATAAGGTGCTTACAATGGATCAATATAAATTACTAACAGAGCTGAGGGATATCATAGAAAAAATTAGTGGTTTTCAAACAGAACCAAGTTCGTTATAATATTAGTTAGGATTACTTAAATTCAAAACAGGTTTTTTAATTATGAGAGAGGGTAAGGGTGACATATCATATGAATAGAAAGCTTACAATATTAGTTGCTGCAATACTTATGATGGCCATATTAGTTACTGGCTGCGGTAAAACTACGGCTTTAAGCGACGGAGTGGTGGCAAAAGTTGGAGAAAGAGAAGTTACTGAAGAAGAATATAATAAATTATTAGATTACTATCTATCTATTGCTAGTGCACAATATAATTTAACAGATGATTTATTAAATACAGCGGACGAAGGTACAGGAATGACACTTCTAGACACATTAAAGGGTGAAGTGTTAGACATCATTGTTTTAACAGAGGTAATTGCAATAAAGGCTGCAGAAAACAATATTTCAGTAGATGAAGAAGAGCTTGAAAAACTTTATCAAGAAAATCATGTACAGATAATGGAGCAGGATGAAGAATATAAAAAGTTGATTGAGGAAAATAATCTTGATGAAGAATTTATAAAAGATCAAATGAGAAAAGATTTATTAGCATATAAATATAATGAATTTTATCTAGAAAAAACAGAAATCAATGAAGAGGCTGTAAAGACATTCTACGATGAAAACGGTGATTTATTCCATAAAGATCAAGTAAGTGCAAAACATATTTTAGTGGATGATGAAGCTACAGCTAAAGAAGTTATTGCAAAGCTAGAAGCAGGAGAAGACTTCGCTAAGCTGGCAGGAGAATATTCTACAGAGCCTGGTGCTGGAGAGCGTGGTGGAAGTCTAGGATACTTCTCAAGAGGAGAAATGGTAAAAGAATTTGAGGAAGCGGCCTTTTCACTAGAGGTAGGTAAAGTAAGCGAACCAGTAAAAACTAGTTTTGGATACCATGTTATTGTGGTAGAGGATAAAATCAATGAAACTTTAGAATATGAAGATGCAAAACCACAAATTGTGGATTACCTTAAAAGGTTAGACTACCAAAAACATATAGAAGCAGAAATAGAAAAAGCAAATGTAATTAAAAAAGAAAAATTATAATAAAAGCAAGGCAATAGGGACAGTTCTCAAAAACAATGGGAACTGTTCTTTTTGCTTTTTAAAAGATAGATTCGTCGCACTCAAAATTTAATGGGACAATGGGGACGGTTCTCTTGTCGCAGCTCAAAGTGCGACTAAAAATTTTTCTCTAATATTTAATTTAGAATTGTTATCTATGTGATGAATAAAAAGCCACTATTGGTAAAATAATAGTATTACTACAGGATATATTTTACTTAATTAGGAGGGAATTAGATTGAAAGCAACAGGAATAGTAAGAAGAATAGACGATCTAGGGAGAGTAGTTATACCGAAGGAGATTAGAAGAACACTTAGGATTAGAGAAGGAGACCCTCTAGAAATATTTACAGGAAGGGATGGAGAAGTAATCCTTAAAAAATATTCTCCAATTGGAGAATTAAGTGAATTTGCTACTGAATACGCTGAGTCCCTTCATGAATCCCTACAACATAACGCCATAATAAGCGATAGAGATACAATTATAGCCGTATCAGGTGGATCTAAGAAAGAATACTTAGAAAAAAGAGTTAGTAAATCTATGGAAAAGATTATGGAAGGAAGAGAAACTGTAGTTTTTAATCAAGGAGATAAAATTATAACCTTTGTATCCGATGAAAGTGATGAAACAAAATATACCTCTCAGGTTATAGCGCCGATTGTTACCCATGGAGACCCTATAGGCACTGTTGTACTGTATTCCAAGGACAAAAACATTACTATGGGTGAGGTTGAAAAGAAAATAGCCGCAACTGCTGCTGCTTTCCTATCTAAGCAAATGGAATAATACAAGTCCCCTGGTTCTTCCCAGGGGATAATTTTTTTGTTATAATAAATAGAAGGTTATGGACAAATTAATAATCAATAAAATTCATATTAAGCGTCGGAAATTGGGAGGATACATAAATGAAAAAGGATACCTTTTTAAAAGGTGCATTTATTTTAGGAATGGCAGGAATTTTAGTTAAAATAGTAGGAGCATTTTTTAGAATACCACTAGGGAACATTATAGGTTCAGAGGGTATTGGCTATTATCAAGTAGCATATCCTATATACACATTTTTATTATCGTTTTCTGCGGCAGGCTTTCCAACAGCTATTTCAAAACTAGTTTCAGAAAAAAGAGCTAGAGGAAATATTAGAGGAGGGCATAAAGTTTTCCAGACTTCCTTTAAAATTTTAGCTGTTTTGGGAGTAATCAGCTTTTTAATTTTGGGATTGGGAGCAAGATTTTTAGTTAATAACTTTATTAAGAGTCCAAGCTCATATTATTCCGTGCTTGCTCTAGCGCCAGCCTTATTATTTATACCATTAATGGCAGCATATAGAGGTTATTTCCAAGGGCTAAAGGATATGGCGCCTACTGCTATTTCACAAGTAATGGAGCAAATAGGAAGAGTAATAATAGGATTAGGTTTAGCTACTTTTTTATTGAGTCTTGGAACTGAGTATGCAGCAGCAGGTGCTTCTTTCGGTGCCACTGCTGGGGGTATTGCAGGACTAATCACCATGCTGATTATATACTTTAGACAAAAGAAAAAAATAGTATCAGAATTTCAACCCTTAGATCAATATGAAGAAGAGCCTTTCGGGCAAATAGCTAAAGATTTATTAAGAATTGCTATTCCTATTACACTAGGAGCCGCTGTACTACCATTAATCAACATGATAGACTCCATGGTTGTGTTAAGAAGACTTCAATCTATTGGATTTAGCTACGAGCAGGCAAATAGCCTTTTTGGACAACTAACGGGAATGGCAGTTACATTAATTCAGCTTCCGCCGGTACTAACTGCAGCTTTATCAATGAGTATTGTTCCTGTTATTGCAGAATCTATGGTTAAAAAGGATATAGCAGCCGTACAAAATGACACAAAATCTGCAGTCCGTATATCATTACTAATTGGGCTTCCATCATTTGCAGGATTGGCCGTATTATCAACACCAATTATGACAATGCTTTTTCCTAAAGAGCCTGCATCTGCGGGACAGGTTTTGCTGTTTTTATCCTTTGCAACATTATCTTTGTCAATGGTGCAAACCTTAACAGGAATACTGCAAGGATTGGGTAAGCCAGAAATCCCTGTTAGAAACCTTCTGATAGGAGCACTTTCCAAATTAGTTGTAACCTATGTTTTAACAGGCATACCTTGGTTAAATGTAAAAGGTGCAGCTCTTGGAACGGTAACTGCATATACAGTTGCAACAATATTAAACTTTATTGCTCTTAGAAAATATACAAAGGTAAAATTTGAATTTACACAATTTGCTTTAAAACCTATTATATCAACAGCGATAATGGGAATCGTCGTTTACTTTGCCTATAGTTTAGCATACCCTATAGTTGGGAATACCCTGTCTACTATTGCTTCCATTGCCGTAGGTGGAACTATTTATGGATTAATGCTCCTTATTACGGGAACAATGGTAGAAGAGGATTTTGAACTCCTACCTAAAGGGAATAAGATAGCCAAAGTTCTCAAAAAAGCTAAGCTGTTAAAGTAGGAGGTATAGTATGGGCAAGATAACAATAGCAGGATTAGGACCAGGTGGAAAAGAACATATCACATTAGCTATATACGAAGCAATGAAAAATCATAAAAACATATATTTCCGCACAGAAAAACATCCAGTAGTACAATTTTTAAAAGAAGAAGGTATAGTTTTTGAAACCTTTGACTATGCTTACGATAAATATGATGATTTTCAAGAGGTTTATACTCATATAGCCAATACAGTGCTAGAAGAAGCTAAAAAAGGAGATGTGTTATATGCAGTACCAGGCCATCCCTTTGTAGCAGAAAACACAGTGCAGCTTATTGTAGAGGGCTGCAAGAAGGATCATATACAGAAGGAAGTATACCCAGCTATGAGTTTTATAGATGCCATGTTTATGGCATTAGAAATAGACCCTATCGATGGGTTTCAATTATTAGATGGACTACAGTTAGATCAACAAAAGCCAGATCCTAATGTAGATAATCTAATAACACAGGTATATGATCCCTTTGTAGCATCGGAAATAAAACTAAAGCTAATGAGTTATTACGACGACGAGCAAGAAATATACGTCGTAAGGGCCGCTGGAGTACCAGAATTGCAGAAAATAGCAAAAATACCCCTCTACGAACTAGATCGACTAGGCTGGGTGGACTATTTAACAACTATTTTTATAAAAAAGGTTGAAAATGGGCAAAAAAAATATTACAATATGAATAATTTAGTGGAAATAATGGCAACATTAAGAAGTAAAGAGGGCTGTCCATGGGATTTAAAGCAAACACATGAAAGTCTTAAGCCATATTTAATAGAAGAAAGCCAAGAAGTTTTGCAGGCGATAGATGAAAATGATGATAGCTCTATAGAAGAAGAATTAGGAGATGTGCTTCTACAGGTTGTTTTTCATAGTCAAATTGCAAAAGAAAGAGGAGCATTTCAGATAGAGGATGTGATTCGAGGCATATGCAATAAATTAATATTTAGACATCCCCATGTATTTGGAGATAAAAATGCATATACAGAAGATGATGTAGCTAAGATATGGGCAGAACAAAAAAAGAAAGAAAAAGAAATGAAAAATATCTAACAAAATATGTAAAAACTACTGAAATTAAAAAAAAATGATGGAAATTCAACAAAAAAGAAGGAATTTTAAAATTAAGATAGAATAAAATTATACGTATTATAAAATTAAGGAGGAATTACAAATGAATAAAGCAGAATTAGTTGCTAAAATGGCAGAGAAAGCTCAAATTACAAAGAAAGATACAGAACTTGCTCTAAATGCATTTATGGAAAGTGTGGAAGAAGCATTAGCATCTGGAGATAAAGTACAATTAGTAGGTTTTGGTACATTCGAAGTTAGAGAAAGAAAACCAAGACAAGGAAGAAACCCAAGAAATCCAGAGCAAATCATCGACATCCCAGCTTCAAAAGCACCTGTATTCAAAGCAGGAAAAACTCTTAAAGAAGAAGTAAACAAATAATAAAAAATAAAGCATATACTAAGCAACCCTATAACAGTGGTATACTATTGTTATTAGGTTGTTTTTTTATGACCTAACCCAATTTACGTAGTAAATTGCTGGTAGGTCAAACGCAATGAGTACCAAATTTATGCGACGGTCAGGAGCGAATAAATTTGAGTTACGAAACTGCGTAATATATTAATGCAAAGTAAGTCATGTGTTTTTAAATGAATATTAAATCAGCATAAATTGCTGGTAAGTAAGATATATGAGAGGAGAGCTTAAATGAGACTAGACAAATACTTAAAAAATTCAAGAATTATCAAAAGAAGAACAATAGCAAAGGAAGCCTGCGAAGGTGGGAGAGTTTCCATTAATGGAAAAGTAGCCAAGCCCAGTACAGAGGTTGTAGTTGGAGATATTATTGAGATTAGATTTGGAGATAAAACCTTAAAGGCAGAGATCACCAATATAGC
>JAEWHG010000075.1 GCA_023387935.1 Bacillota bacterium | reverse complement strand
ATTTGGCGAAATTAATAGATTACAATGCTATAGATGAATTTAGAAATAGAGCCTTAAATCCAGAGCATCCAGTGGCCAGAGGAACAGCACAAAATCCAGATATTTATTTTCAAGGAAGAGAAGTATCCAATAATTTTTATAAGGCTATTCCAGATATTGTTGCAAACCACATGGAAGAAATTAATAAAATTACTGGAAGAGACTACAAGCCATTTAATTATTATGGTGCAAATGATGCTGAATATATTATTGTTGCCATGGGTTCTGTATGCGAAAGAATAGAAGAAGTAGTAGATTATTTAAATGCAAGAGGTGAAAAATTAGGAGTAATAAAAGTTCACCTTTATAGACCTTTCTGTGAAAAGCACTTCTTCAATGTATTTCCAAAGTCTGTAAAGAAAATTGCAGTATTAGATAGAACAAAGGAGCCAGGATCATTAGGTGAACCTTTATATGAGGATATTAGAAGCTTATTTTATGAAAAAGATAATCAGCCTACGATAGTTGGTGGAAGATATGGATTAGGATCAAAGGATACGACACCTTCACAAATACTAGCAGTATTTAATAATTTGAAAAGTGACAAACCTAAGAATGGTTTTACTATTGGAATAGTAGATGATGTAACGAATACATCACTTACAGAAGAGGATATGATAGAAACCTCACCAGAGGGAACTATTGGATGTAAGTTCTGGGGATTAGGTTCTGATGGTACAGTAGGTGCAAATAAAACTGCTGTTAAAATTATAGGAGATAAAACTGATTTATATTCTCAGGCTTATTTTTCATACGATAGTAAAAAATCTGGGGGTACTACAATTTCTCACTTAAGATTTGGAAAAAACCCTATAAAATCGCCATATTTAATTGTTGATGCAAATTTTATAGCTTGTCACAATAGTTCTTACGTATACCATTATGACCTATTAAAGGGTCTGAAAGAAAATGGTACTTTTGTGCTGAACTGTTCATGGTCAGTTGAGGAATTAGAAGAAAAACTTCCTGGGCCTCTTAAAAGAGCAATAGCAAAGAAAAATGCTAATTTCTATATTATAGATGCAGTAGGAATCGCTAGAGAAATCGGACTAGGCGGAAGAATAAATATGATTATGCAATCTGCTTTCTTTAAACTGGCACAGGTGATCCCTATGGAAGATGCGGCCAGATATTTAAAAGAAGCAATCGTAGATACATATGGTAAAAAAGGCGAAAAAATTGTAGAAATGAACTACAAAGCTGTAGATAAAGGTGCTGAAGCTCTAGTTAAGGTAGATATTCCTTCTAGTTGGATAGATGCAGAAATTGAAAAAGAACCAATGAAAGAAGAGCCAGATTTCGTTAAAAACATACAAAGACCAATGGCTAGGAATGAAGGGGATGATTTACCTGTAAGTGCATTTATCAATATGCCAGATGGTACCTATCCTTTAGGAACAACATCTTATGAAAAGAGAGGTATTGCTGTAATGGTACCTCAGTGGCAAACCGATAAATGTATCCAATGTAATCAATGTTCCTATGTTTGTCCTCATGCAGTTATTAGACCGTACCTTTTAGATGAAGAAGAAATGAAAAATAAGCCTGATACTTTTGAAACCAAGGATGCAATAGGGAAAGGATTAGAAGGTTTAGGTTATCGCATTCAAATAAGCCCTTTAGATTGTACTGGTTGTGGAAACTGTGCAGATATTTGTCCAGCACCAGGGAAAGCATTAGTTATGGTGGATGCAGAAGAAGAAATCGCTAGACAGGCTGAAAACTGGGAGCACGGTATAGCTAATATTAAAATGAAACCTACTTTAATGGATGTAAAATCTGTAAAGGGAAGTCAATTTGCAATGCCTCTTTTAGAATTCTCTGGAGCTTGTGCTGGTTGTGGAGAAACTGCATATATAAAACTGCTTACTCAGCTTTACGGAGATCGAATGATGATTTCAAATGCCACTGGTTGTTCTTCGATTTGGGGTGCTAGTGCTCCGTCCATTGCGTATTCAACTTTACCTTGTGGCAGAGGACCATCCTGGGCTAATTCTTTATTTGAAGATAATGCAGAGTTTGGATACGGTATGGCTTTAGCATCTAGACAGTATAGAGATAAAATAGCTAGTTTGATGGAGAATGGATTAAATTCGGATTTAGATGAAGATTGTAAAAAACTGTTCAAGGGATGGATTAGTAGCAAGGACGATGGTTCAAAATCTAAAGAAGTTAGCAATAAATTGTTAGAAGTAATAAATGCACATAACCATAGCAGCCATCCAGTAGTAAAAGAAATCTTAAAGCTTAAAGATTTCTTAGTTAAGAAATCTATTTGGATTGTCGGTGGAGATGGATGGGCTTATGATATTGGCTATGGCGGTTTAGACCATGTTCTGGCATCAGGTGAAGATGTAAATATATTAGTTATGGATACTGAAGTATACTCAAATACAGGTGGGCAGGCTTCTAAGGCAACACCTACGGCTGCTGTAGCTAAATTTGCTGCTTCTGGTAAAAAGATACGCAAAAAAGATCTTGGTCTCATGGCTACTACCTATGGATACGTTTACGTTGCAAAGGTTGCTCTTGGAGCGAATATGAACCATCTTGTAAAAGCTATAACTGAGGCAGAAGCATATAAAGGACCATCCCTTGTTATTTGCTATGCGCCATGTATTAGTCATGGTATTAAGAGTGGCATGGGTACATCTGTTAGACAAGAAAAGAGAGCAGTCGAAGCTGGATACTGGCATTTATACAGGTTTAATCCAGAACTTAAACAACAAGGTAAAAACCCATTTGTGTTAGACTCTAAGGAACCAACAGAGTCATTCCAAGAGTTTATTAAGGGAGAAGTACGATATTCTCAAATTACGAAAACTTTCCCTGAATTAGCAGAAGAATTATTTACTGCGGCTGAGGCGGATGCAAAAGATAGATATATAACATATAAACGATTAGCAGATATGAAGTATGAGTAAGTAAATAAATGAGGAAATGCCAGTCATTGATAATGACTGGCATTTCCTATGCTTGAATATATAGACTTTACGAAGGTATTTATTAAATACTGTAGAATAATATTTAACAAATGAAATATTATGGAATACATTTATTCTATGGCTTAATTTAAATGGGGGAACTAAGATGGAAAGATATTCAAAGCAGGTATTGTTTAGTGAAATAGGAGAAGAGGGACAGAAAAGGCTGAATGATGCTAAGGTAGTTATAATAGGCTGTGGAGCTCTTGGAACAGTAGTTGCTAATAATCTTGCAAGATCTGGAGTAGGATATATAAGGATTGTTGACAGAGACTATATTGAATTATCTAATTTACAGAGACAAATTTTATTTGACGAGGAGGATATTGAAAATAATCTCCCTAAGGTAATTGCTGCAGAGTATAAACTAAAAAAAATCAACTCTAGTATAACTATGGATAGCATAATAAAAGATGTAAATTCAAGTAACATAGTAGGGATTTGCAAGGATATGGACTTAATATTAGATGCAACGGATAATTTAAATATAAGATACCTTATTAATGATGTGTCCATTAAACTGAATATACCTTGGATATACGGTGCTGTTATAGGAAGTACAGGAATGACCCATACGATTATTCCTAAAGAAACACCATGCTTTAGATGTATTATGCCTAATATACCTCCTGCTGGCTCTATAGACAGCTGTGATCTTGTAGGTGTATTAAATAGTATTGTAAATATGATAGCGTCTATGCAATCTACAGAGGCCATAAAGCTTTTAATTGGAAAAAGAGAAGCTATAATAAAAGGATTAAGATATATAGATGTGTGGAATAATGATTTTGAAACTATAGAAATAAGTAATAAGGATAATTGTCCTGCTTGTGGAAATAATGAATTTGAATTTCTTAATAGGGACTCAAAAGACGCAATTTTTTTATGTGGGAAGGATAGTGTGCAGATTAATCCAATGAATGGTGAAATTTATTCTAATAATATTATCGATAGGTTAGAAGCTAGAGGAATAGAGGTTATAAAAAACAAGTTCTTTTTAAAATTTGAAGTAGAAGATATTACATTTACATTGTTTTATGATGGGAGAGCAATACTTAAAAATATTTCTGATACTACACAAGCAAAAATATTGTACGGAAAATACATAGGGTATTAATATTTTAAATATAGTTTAGCATCACTTAAAAAGGTGAGGAATAAGATATAAATTACTTTATTCCTCGCCTTTTTTAAAAGCTTTGTTTATATATTATTTATCAATAGAGGTTAATAGTTTTTAGTGTCTATTTATGATTCGTATCTACCCATTCTTTAGCATTCTTTACTTCTACTTCATTAGGAATAGGAACTCTAGACACTTGTTTTAACTCTTCAATATTTGCCCAAGCTGCAGTGTCATGATTTTCAATAGGTTTTGATATATGCTTTTCTTTAAGTTTATTTTTAGCCATATAATCACTCCTTTGTAATTAGTATTTTCATAATTTATAAAATTTATTAAAAGTAATTTTATAAATTAAAAGGTCGCCTTTAGCAGGCGACCTAAATTAGTGTGAACTATATATTTTATTATTTTAATTAGAAAGTTTTTGCTATTTCCTGAGCATCTTTAATTGCACATTCTAATATAGCATTAACATCATTACCCATTACATCTACCGCATCAGCAGATACGGTTGTGAAGTCAGTGATTCCTAAGAAGGCAAATATTGTTCTTAAGTATTTATCTCCCATTTCAAAGGATGAATTTGGTTCTACATCATATTGACCGCCCCTTGCTGAAATATTCACTGCCTTCTTGTTGTCACACAAGCCCACTGGACCATCTGCAGTATATTTGAATGTAATTCCAGTAACACAAATATAGTCGATATATGCTTTTAATATAGCTGGAATACTCAAGTTCCACATTGGCTCTGCGATTACATATTTATCAACTTCTGCAAACTGATATGCATATTTAAGAATAGGATGTTTTCTGCTTTCTTCAGTTTTAGGTCCAAAAACAGCATTGATGTCATCTGTTGATAATAGTCCAATTCCTTCTTTATATAAATCTAAGGTGATTATCTCATCTTCAGGATGATTTTTTTTATAGGCCTCAATAAAGCTATCAGAAATCTTAAATGTTCTTGACTGACCCTCTGGTTTTGCATTTGCTTTAATGTATAGTACTTTACTCATTTGTTTTTTCCTCCTAGTAATTATGAAAAATTTCTTTTGTTTTTACTTAGTTTTTCACATATTTAAATTATTTATTAAGTTTTTATATCTTGCTATGATATAATTATAATTGCTACATATTTTTTTGTGAAGTAGACACTTTTTTGTATTATAGTATCTAAAAAGATACTAAAGGGAGGCTAGTAAAGTGAAAGCAGAATTAAAACACCATGAACAGTGCCATATGAAGGATCAGTGTATTAAATACGATATATGCCCTATGATGAAAGTACAAGGCATAGTTGCAGGTAAGTGGAAAATATTGATTTTATGGTACTTAAGTTATAATGTTCTTAGATTTAGCGAACTTAAAAATAAGTTACCAGGCATAACTCAGAAAATGCTTACACAGCAATTAAGAAGTTTAGAAGAGGACAAAATGGTTTTTAGAGAGGTTTATCCTGTCATACCGCCTAAAGTAGAATATGGTCTAACGGATATAGGTAAAAAGATAATTCCTATATTAGAAATGATGCACGGCTTCGGAGTAGAACATTTTAATAGCGTGTTTGATAAATAGGGTTTAATAATTAATTTTTATCAATAGTATTTGCTTGTTGAATAATTACCTTTGACACTGTTATAAAACAAGCATAAAAATATTATTTTTCTATTGCTAATAAAATAGAATGATGCTATAATTATTTGAAATGAAAATAAATCTTTAATGCAGTCCCGTGAGGCTGGCAAGGTTATAATAATACGACTTAATTACTGATTACAGTATAAGTATAACTTCTTGCGCCTTACGTAAGAAGTTTTTTTATGTACCTTTAAACCGGTTCTGTGAGACCGAAAAGGGAGAAAAAATATTATATTTTCTCCTTTACTATGCAAATATGCAAAATTAGAAGGAGGTTTTTTTATGTCAGTAAACACATTATCAAAAACAAAAGAATTTGCGAAAAAAGATATTTCTTTAATAGGTAACTTAAAGAAAGTTATTTTAGCACTGCAGCATTTGATCGCTATGTTTGGTGCAACTGTATTAGTGCCCATATTAACAGGATTAGATCCTTCGGTTGCTCTTGTTTCTGCAGGAGTTGGAACATTAATCTTCCATTTTGTAACTAAAAAGAAAGTACCCGTATTTTTAGGATCATCATTCGCATTTATAGGTGTAATTGTACAAGTAAAGGAACAATTTAATGGAGATTTAACCTATGCGCAGGGTGGAATTATAATTGCTGGATTACTTTATGTATTGTTATCATTCGTTATAGAAAAAATAGGTGTAGATAAAATAAAGAGATTTTTACCGTCCCAAGTTGTGGGACCTATGATTATAGTAATAGGACTTACATTACTGCCTACAGCTATAGATATGGCATCTAACCACTATATTGTAGCAGCAATTACTTTAAGTGTAGCATTATTAATTACTTTTTTAGCAAAAGGATTTATAAAACAATTATCCATTTTAATTGCAGTAGTTGTAGGATATATTATATCTGGACAATTGGGAATAATAGATACTACTCCAATTGCAGAGGCTGCATTAATAGCTATACCAAACTTTACATTGCCTAAGTTTGATATAGGAGCCATAGCAATAATAGCACCTATAGTATTAGCAGTATTTATGGAGCATGTTGGAGATATTACAACGAACGGAGAAGTAGTTGGGCAGAACTTTATAGAAGATCCAGGCTTAAATAGAACTTTACTTGGAGATGGACTAGCTACTTTATTTGCAGGATTTATTGGTGGACCTGCTAACACAACTTATGGAGAAAATACAGGGGTGCTTGCAATTACTAAAAACTATGACCCTAGTATTTTAAGGCTTGCAGCTGTACTTGCAATTGTACTTGGGTTCGTGGCAAAAATAGGAGGCTTTTTAAGATCCATACCAACTCCGGTTATGGGCGGAATTAGTATTATGTTGTTCAGTATGATCTCTCTAGTTGGTGTAAGTACTATTAGAAATAGTAAGGTTAAATTTAATGCTAAAAATATTGTAATCATGGCTACTATTCTGATTTTAGGTTTAGGAGCAGGGTTTATTGAAAAACACACAGGACTGTATCTAGGAATTGCAATAAGCGAAACTATACAAATTCAAGGATTAAGCTTTGCGGCAATAGTAGGAGTAGCATTAAATGCAGTATTAAATAGAAAATAGTTTAATGAGAAATATCCCACAATATGAATTGTATTTTATGATTGTGGGATATTTTATTATTATAATTAAAAAATTTATTTTATATTGGTATACTTGATTTGTTAACAGTTTGTGATATAATGATCAGAAAAACTTGTTAATCATACTACATATTGGATATAATGAATATATAATTGATATAGGAGATGATTTGATGTCAGCAGTAGAAATGAAAAAAGGTATTTATTGGGTAGGTGCTGTAGATTGGGATATTAGGCAATTTCATGGGCCATCATACCATACGAATAGAGGAACTACATATAATGCATACTTAATTATAGATGAAAAAATAACATTGGTAGATTGCGTGGATACAGATTTTGTAGATGTAATGATTAATAACATTAAGGAGATTATTGATCCTAGCAAAATAGACTATGTTGTGGTGAATCATATTGAGCCTGATCACTCTGGCGGATTTCCAAAACTTATGGAAGTGGCTACAAATGCAAAAGTGTTTTGCACTGCAAAAGGTAAAGAAGGAATGCTGCTACATTATTTTGGAGATTACAGTTATGAAGTTGTAAAAACTGGTGACTCTCTAAATTTAGGTAAAAGAACAATTCAGTTTTTAGAAGCTTCAATGTTACACTGGCCGGATAGTATGTTTTCTTACATAGAAGAAGAATCTTTATTATTACCGAATGATGCATTTGGTCAACATTTAGCTTCTTCTAAGATATTTGATGATGAAAATGATATGTGCATCGTAATGGAAGAAGCAAAACGCTATTATGCTAATATATTGACTCCATTTAGTGGACTAGTAGTTAGAAAGA
>JAEWHG010000118.1 GCA_023387935.1 Bacillota bacterium | reverse complement strand
GGAAATAATTTTTAGGAATCTGAATTTTCTTTCCTTCAGCAATATCCCTATCGTATTCTGTTTTTAATGTTAAAGGATCATATTCGGAGTGGCCAGTGACAAAAAACTGGTTACCGCTCTTTGAAGCTACAATATATATGCCACTCTCCTCAGATTCCGATAAAATATCTAGTTCGGGGATCTGGGATATATCTTCTCTTATTATTTCTGTATGTCTAGAATGTGGTACATAGAAACAGTCATCAAAGCCTCTGAGCAACTTTATGTTTTTTTTGTTTATAGTATGAGGAAATACACCGAACATTTTATTGTCTAAAGGATATTTTTTTATACCGTAGTGGTGGTGTAATGCCGCTTGAGCTCCCCAACAAATATGCAAGGTAGAGGTAACGTTGCCCAATGTCCAGTCCATGATTTCCTTTAGTTCATCCCAATAATCTACGTCTTTAAAATCTAAATGCTCGATAGGAGCTCCAGTAATGATAAAGCCATCGAATTTCTCGGTTCTTATTTCGTCAAAGGTTGTATAAAACGTATCTAAGTGCTGCTCTGATGTGTTTTTAGATTTATGATTTTTAGGATGTAAGAGAAAAATATCCACCTGAAGGGGGGAATTCCCTAAAAGTCTTAAAATTTGAGTTTCTGTATTAATTTTAGTTGGCATTAAATTTAAGATGCCAATTTTTAAAGATCGAATATCCTGACTTAAGGCACGACTTTCTGTCATAACGAAAATATTTTCTTTCCGTAGAGTTTCTGTGGCGGGAAGCTTATCTGGGATTTTTACTGGCATTTAAATTTCTCCTTTTCTAAGAAACGACTATTTATTATTTGATTTTTGAAGGGCTTGTTCTAAGTCTTCAATTAAATCTTCAACATCTTCTATACCTATAGATAGACGAATCATATCGGGAGCTACTCCAGCAGCTAGTTGTTCATCTTCGCTTAATTGGGCATGTGTTGTGCTTCCAGGATGAATTACAAGGGACTTTGTATCAGCAACATTAGCTAATAGTGAAAATAACTCTAGGCTATCGATAAACTTCTTTCCTGCTTCTAATCCTCCTTTAATACCAAAGGTAAATATGGATCCAGCTCCATTTGGGAAGTATTTTTGTGCTAGGTCATAGTATTTATTGCCTTCTAGGTTCGGATAATTTACCCAGTTAACAAGAGGATGGTTATTTAGAAATTCTACGATTTTCTTTGTATTTTCTACATGACGACTTACTCTAAGAGATAGAGTTTCCAATCCTTGAATAAAGAAGAAAGCATTGAAAGGACTTAAAACAGCACCTGTATCTCTTAAAAGTTGAACTCTTGCTTTAGCAACGAAAGCTGCAGGACCGAATGCTTCCGTATAAACTACATTATTATATGATGGATCTGGAGTGGAAAAGGAAGGAAATTTACCGCTTCTAGACCAGTCAAAAGTGCCACCGTCTATTATAACACCACCAATAGAATTTCCATGACCACCAATAAACTTTGTAGCGGAGTGAATAACGATGTCTGCACCAAATTCTATAGGACGAATTAAATAAGGTGTACCAAAAGTGTTATCAACGATAAGAGGTAATTCGTTCTCATGAGCGATTTTTGCTACTGCTTCAATGTCAATTAGATTAATGCTAGGATTGCCAATAACTTCTATATAAAGTGCCTTTGTTTTTTCATTAATAGCATCTGCAAAGTTCTGTGGATTATCTCCATCTACAAATACTGCGTTGATACCCATTCTTGGTAAGGTAGTAGCTAAAAGATTATAAGTTCCACCGTATAAGGTGCTTGCAGCGACAATTTCATCTCCAACACTGGCTAGGTTTTGAATTGCATAAGTAATAGCAGCTTGACCAGAAGCCACGGCTAAAGCAGCCACGCCACCTTCAAGAGCAGCAATTCTTTCTTCAAATACTGCTGTTGTAGGGTTTCCGATTCTTGTATAAATATTTCCAGCTTCCTTAAGCCCAAATAGGTTAGCGGCGTGTTCGGCATTGTTAAATACATAAGCTGTAGTTTGGTAAATAGGAACTGCTCTAGATCCTGTAGTAGGATCAGGTCTTTGTCCTGCATGAACCTGCAGCGTGTTAAATCTTAGATTTTTTTCTGGCATTTTAAATCTCTCCTTTTTTAGTGTTAGTAGTAAAATAAAAACCCTATCCATTAGCGCAATCAAGACTCAAGATGGGTCCCGAGAACCTTGTTGTATTTACAACAAAAAAAGCTTCTCCAAGAGTATGGAGAAGCTTATTAAGCATTACGGATTACTGATCCCCCTCATCTCTTAGGTAAATTACCTACAGGATTTAGCACCATGCATATTATATGCTGGTTGCCGGGCTTCATAGGGCCAGTCCCTCCGCCGCTCTCTATAAGAGTTGGTTATTAAGTTTATGGTATTTAATTTATCACTAAAAAATATCTATGTCAAGAAAAAATTAAATATATTGAAAATTAATTATATTATAGAGTTTAAATCTACTCTATAATAAGAATCCCACCCATCGGCGCAATCAAGACTCAAGATGGCTTCTAGGAACCTTGTTGTATTCACAATAAAAGGGATGCTCTTAAGAGTCATCCCCAAGGTATTTTGATATATTTATACATTATGATTTAAACACTGAGCCTACTTATTTTTATGCTAAATATAAAAATATGCCTAAAAAGTGAACGACACTAGCACCCAGAACAAAAACATGCCATATTGCGTGGCTGTAAGGAAGTTTTTTCATGCTGTAGAAAATGGTACCTAATGTATATATTAATCCTCCAATTAAAATCCATATGAAAAATTTTAAGGATGCAGTTTGAATGATTGGTTTTACTGTGAAAACTGCTATCCAACCCATACCTAAATATAGACCTAGAGATATTTTTTTGAATTTATCCATTTTTTTGTAGGTAGTTATTTTAAATATTATACCAAATAAGGCAATGGACCATACAGCTACTAAGACTCCAATTCTTATATAGCCATCCATAGTAAGTAGAGCAATTGGGGTGTATGTCCCTGCAATAAATAAGTATATAGAAGAATGATCGAATACTCTAAGTATCTTCTTAATGTTTTCATTAGGAATACTGTGGTAAAGAGTAGAGGATAGAAACATTAAAATTATACAAGCTCCATAAATGCTGAAAGAAACAATGGATAAAGGTTCTCCTTTCTTTATGGAAAAAACTAATAAAATAGTTAAGGCTACAATGCCAAATATTACTCCCAGACCGTGGGTGATTCCGTTCGCTATTTCTTCTTTTAGTGTATATCTTTTATTTGATACTGATTTTTGAATATTGTTTTCCATATTGTCACCTATCTTTCTTATTATATATATTTAATCTTTATAAGATTATTAACTATAATCAATATTATATATCAACAAACTGTACTTTTGCGATTTTTTTATAAAAAATGATTAATTAAAATAAATGATAAACTTTATAAATATAATAGCAATGTTCCTATATCCCTATATAAGAAGAATTAGTGAAAATTTAAAATTGACTGAAAAGTTCACGCGTGGTAATATTAGCATTAAAAGATATAGACTAGTTCTAAATACGAATTATTACATTGGTTCAATTTAAAGTTGAAAGGGTGAGGAAATTGGATTTGGGAGAAATTGAATCGGCACGCTTAAAGAAGAAGGCTACACTATATTTAATAATAACAGCCTTGTTGTGGAGTCTTGGTGGCGTTTTTATTAAATTGATTGATTGGAATCCCATAGCTATAGCAGGTGCCAGAAGTGGTATATCCGCTTTATTTATATGGGCGTATATTAAGAAACCACAATTTAACTGGTCAAAGGCTCAAATTTTTGGTGCTATTTCATATGCAACTACGGTAATCACTTTTGTAGTAGCTAACAAAATGACGACTAGTGCTAATACAATACTTCTTCAATATACGGCACCTATTTACGTAGCTTTATTTGGAATCTTTTTAGTTAAAGAACGAACTACCAAAGTAGATTGGATGACAATTATTGTTGTTATTGGTGGGATGATTCTTTTCTTCATAGGCGATTTAGATACTAGAAATATGTGGGGAAATTTCTGGGCAGTAATTAGTGGTATGAGCTTTGCGGGTGTAGTCTTAGCTATGAGAATGCAAAAGGATGGTTCTCCTGTGGAGTCTGTTCTGCTAGGGAATATTTTAGCTTGTATTGTAGGTATTCCGTTTATGTTCCAATCTATGCCAAGTACCAGTACCTGGGTAGGGATAGTACTTATGGGGACAATTCAACTAGGACTTCCATATATTATATACGCTAAGGCTATTAAGTCTGTATCTGCATTAGAGGCCATATTAATTCCAGTAATAGAGCCTATTTTAAATCCGATTTGGACATTTTTAGTCGTAGGAGAAATTCCTGGAAAATGGGCAATAGTAGGGGGGATTGTTGTAATCGCTGGAATTACAGCAAGATCTATTTATATTATGAATTATGCAAAAAAACATTCTATAGAATAGTTCTAACAAAATGCTCTAATAATTATAAAAAGTGTGGAGGTTTAAAGGCTTCCATACTTTGTTTAATTTATCCGCAGTAAATATTGAAATTAAAACTATTCTGTAGTATTATTATAGCTAATTTAAAAATGAAAATGGAGAAACTAGGGAATGCAAAACACCAAGTTGCACATTTTCAAAAAATTCTACTAATTCGAGGAGATGTTTCAATGAACTTTAAAAACACGAGTCATTATATATTTGAAAATTGTGATACTGTAGAACTTGCGAAAACTTTTGGTACACCATTATATGTAATTTCAGAGGATAGAATAAGGAATAAATGTACGGATGTCAGAGATAATTTTTTAAGAAAATATCCAAATACAAAGGCGGCATATGCAAGTAAAGCATTTTTAACTATGGCCATGTGCAAAATAATAGAGGCAGAAGGCTTGGGCTTGGATGTGGTTTCTGGTGGAGAACTGTATACTGCTATAAAGGCAGATTTTCCTATGGAGAAAGTAATATTCCATGGAAATAATAAATCCTATGAAGAATTAATCCTAGCTGTCACGAATAATGTTGGAAGAATTATTGTAGATAATTTGTATGAGCTAGAAATGTTAAATCATATTGCAAAGGACCAAGGAAAAAAAGTTAAAATACTTTTTAGAATCACTCCTGGAGTGGGAGGTAAAACGCATCAATACATTACTACTGGGCAAACGGATTCTAAGTTTGGTATTCCACTAGAGAAAGATGTTATTGAAAATACAGTAAAAAAGGCAATAGATTCCTCTAATTTGGACTTAAAGGGTTTTCATTTTCACGTAGGTTCCCAATTGTTCGAAGTTGATTCTCAGCTTATTGCTATTAAAACCGTATTGAGTCTTATTAAGGATTTAAAAGAAAACTTAGGCTTTTTAGTAGAAGAATTAAACACAGGGGGTGGATTCGGTATTCACTATAATGAAGACGATGAGGAGACAAAGCCTATTTCTTTCTTCATAGATCCTATTATGGAAACTGTAAAAGAGGGCTGTAAAGAGTTTGGTTTGGACATGCCTACGGTTATTATTGAGCCTGGTAGATGGATTGTAGGAGAAGCTGGGATGACACTATATACTCTAGGCGCTATAAAAGAAATATCGAATGTAAGAACTTATATTAGTGTGGATGGTGGACTTCCAGATAATCCACGACCTGCTCTATATAAAGCGAAATATGATGCGATTGTAGCGAATAAAGCGAATGAAAAGCCTGAAGAAGTTGTTACAATAGCAGGAAAGTGCTGTGAATCTGGGGACATTTTGATTTGGGACCTAAAAGTGCCTAAAATTGAATCTGGAGATATTCTAGCTGTTTTTGCTACTGGCGCATATAATTACTCCATGGCTAGTAATTACAACAAGTTACCAAGACCTGCTGTAGTATTAGTAAGTGAAGGAAAGGCTGAACTTATGGTGGAAAGAGAAAACTATGAAGATTTATTAAACAAAGAAATAATTCCACACCATTTAGATAATATTCGAAGCACAAAATTAACATTTGGAGCATAAGTATTATTAGGGCTAATGTAGCCCTAATTTTTTTATGGGGGGAATGTTTATGCTTAAACCAAAGGCATTGAAATTTGGAGATACAATTGGAATCGTAGCGCCTTCTAGTCCAACGACAAAGAAAAATGTGAAGCTGGCAAAGCAACAGTTGCAGGACTTAGGATTTAATGTTAAATTGTCAGCGAGTTGCTTTGCTACCCATGGATATCTAGCTGGGAAAGATCAACTTAGGGCAGAAGAATTAAACAAAATGTTCGCAGATAAAGAAATAGATGGGATAATTTGCTTAAGAGGAGGCTATGGAGCTCCTAAAATATTGAATAAGGTAGATTTTGAAATAATAAAAGCAAATCCAAAGGTTTTTGTAGGGTATAGTGATATCACTGTATTACATATGGCTATGAATCAAATTTGTAACCTGGTAAGCTTCCATGGACCTATGGGATCTTCCGACATTGCTCATGGCCTAGATGACTTTTCTAAGAAAGAATTTTTAAGGTCTATTATGGATACAAAGGAAATGGGGGTAATTTCTAACCCAATAGATCATAAGGTTCAATGTCTTGTAGGAGGTAAAGCTAGAGGCGTAATTATTGGAGGAAATCTATCTTTAATAGCTGCCACAATGGGAACACCGTATGAAATTGACACGAGAGGAAAAATACTATTTTTAGAGGAAATAGGTGAAGAGCCTTACAGTGTTGATCGGATGCTTACGCAATTAGCTTTAGGAGGTAAGCTTGATGATGCAGCAGGATTTATTCTTGGGGACTGGAAAGAATGCGATCCTGAGAGTCCTGAGGAAAGCTTAAGTTTGATGGAGGTTTTTAATGAAATAATAATACCTTATGGAAAACCAACTATTTTTGATTTAAAGGCAGGACACTGTACACCAAAGGTAACTCTTCCTTTTGGCGTAAAAGCATTTTTAGATGGAGATGAAGGCAGACTTATCATTGAAGAAGGTGCAACGGTTTAATGATGAAATTTCATAATATATTGCTTAAGGCAGAAGAAATAAAAGCTTGGATGGTAGATATTAGAAGGGATTTTCATATGAATCCTGAGCTTGGAATGGAAGAGTTCCGTACAAGGGATAAAATTGTTGAGCATTTAGAAGCACTAGGAATAGAGTATGTACAGGGAGTAGCAGGTACTGGTGTTGTAGGTATAATACGAGGCAAATATGGCGGTAAAACCATAGGCCTTAGAGCGGACATGGATGCTTTGCCAATTCAGGATGAAAAAGAAGTACCTTATAAATCAACTATTGCTGGAAAAATGCATGGTTGTGGACATGATGCCCACATGACAATTCTTTTGGGTGCAGCAAGGATACTTAAAGAAATGGAGAATGAGTTAGAAGGTAATGTAAAATTGTTTTTTCAGCCAGCGGAAGAAACAGTAGGAGGAGCGAAACCTATGATAGAAGCTGGTGTCATGGAAAATCCTAAAGTAGATGCTGTTTTAGGACTGCATGTATCTTCGGATATTAAAGTAGGAGAAGTTGGCGTTAAATATGGCCAAATGAACGCTTCATCAGATACGATTAAGATTATAATCCATGGAAAAAATAGCCATGGTGCCTATCCGCAAGATGGGGTAGATAGCATAATGATAGCTGGGCAAGTAATTACATCTCTCCAGAGTATTGTGAGTAGAAATTTGGACCCTAGAAGTTCAGGCGTAGTAACGATAGGAACAATTAAAGGTGGAACTCAAGGAAATATTATAGCAGGTAAGGTAGAACTAGTAGGAACAGTAAGGACTTTAGATATTGAAACAAGAGCTACCGTAATAAGTAGGATAGAAGAAATTGTAACAAAAGTAGCCGAGGCTTTGGGAGGAAGAGGAGAATTTATTAGAGAAGAAGGATATACCGCATTAATTAATTCAGATCGTATTGTAGATATGGTGAAGGCAAATGCAGAGGCGGTTTTAGGATTAGACAAAGTACATATTATTAAACAGCCAAGTCTAGGTGTTGAGGATTTTGCATATTTTGCTAAGGCTGTTCCTAGTGCCTTTTACATATTAGGTTGTAGGAACGATGAAAAAGGAATTATACATGATGCCCATTATTGTCTTTTCGATATAGACGAAGATTGCCTAATCATTGGCGCAGCTTTACAAGTGGAAAATACTTTATCACTTTTAATGAATTAAGAAGCGTGATGCTAAAGTATGAGAATGTGTAGATCATTCCTCGAAGATATATTACAAAATTTTCACAATATTCCGTTTAAGAATGTGGTAATATTATAGCTATACAGTTAAGTTATTTAAAGGAGGATCTATATGAGGAAGGTAAATACTACACGTTTAGTTAAGTCCGAAGATTTAAATCATCATGGAACATTGTTTGCGGGAAGAATGGCAGAATGGTTTGTGGAAAGTTGTTTTGTTTGTGCTGCTAAGGAAACAGAGCATCCAGAAAATATAGTTTGTGTAAATGTCCATGGCATGACATTTACTGCGCCTGCTAACAAGGGGAATATTATCAATATGGAAAGTCGAATTGTTAAAGTAGGAAGAACAAGCTTTACGGTTTATAGTAAAGTTACTAAAAACAATTCAGATTCTGTTATTTGTGATGGATTCGTAACATTTGTATTCGTAGATGAAAATGGCAAACCGATGCAACATAATATAGTACTTGATGAAAGTTTAGATGAAGAAGATATGAAGATTAGAGAGAGATCATTGAAGCTATAAATAGTATGAATTTAAATATCCTTATCTAGGAATAATACAGGTATATGCTTTAAACTAGGTAAGGAGCGGAAAAATGAGAATAGCAGATAAATCTATAGATGAATTTCTAAAAGATATTGCTACTAAGCCATGCACTCCCGCAGGAGGCTGTATAGCGGCTCTATGTGCAGCTTCAGCAGCTGCTCTTATTGAAATGGTAGCAAGACATACTTTAAAGAATAAGGATAAATCTGATGAAGTTGCAGATTATATGGAAGAAGTCATACATATAGCTTCTGAAGCAAGAGAGAAATTTCTCGATTTTATGGATATAGATACACAAGCATATAAGGAAGTAATAGATGCCCAAAAGAATAATGATGAGAACTTAGAGAAATACTATAAAAATTCAGCTAACATACCTTTGGAAATGGCTAAAAAAATATTTAGTATGATTGAAATAATTAAGAAGACTACTAGAGATGGAAGTGAGGTTTTAGTAACGGATGGAGTAGCTTCCATTCTTATGGCGAAAGTAACTCTTAAGTCTTTAATATATCATATAAAATTCAATTTAATGTATATAAGAGATAAAGAATTTGTTGATGAAGCATCTGCTGAAATTGAAATAATGGAAGCTGAACTAAATTAGTTATTGAGCCAGGAGAAGATTATAAACAATTTTTTAGAAATAATAGAGGCCTTTTGGATATTTATTTTTTCCAAAGGGCCTTCTTGATTAATATACTTTTAAATGTAAGCAAATATAAGTAAGAGACAAATTATTAGACAACTAGATAAATAGTTGCATATCAGATTCTAGTGCATCCTTTAGATATGATTTTGCATCAATTACTTCTACTTCTGGAATAAGCTCTTCTTTTTTAAAGCCCATAATTTCCATAGAAAGTTTGCAAGCACAAAATTGAACACCTTTTTTTCTAGCTCCATTTAAAAAATCTATTAGACGGGGTGCATCATTATCCTCTATCATGTCTAACATCATTTCTTTGCCTATACCACTAAAATTCATTTTAGAAAGAGGTAATTGTTCAGCTCCCTTAGGTGTCATAGCGCTGAACATTTTTTCATACATTGTTTTACCATCCATTATAACGTTTTCTGGTTCTCGTAGTAAGCATAAGCCCCAAAAGGCGAAGAACATAGTAACCTCTACATCCATTTCCCTTGCCGTATTGGCTAGGATCAGGGCTGCCATTGCTTTATCATACTCTCCACTAAACATCAGTAGATTCATCTTTTTGTTTGCCAAGATTTTTCCTCCTTCGAATAACATATATCAAAGCATATTTTGCCCAATAGATAGAATTTTACTTATACTTTTCAAAATAGAATTCTCTATTTAGTGAAATATGAAAAAGCGCTTTTATTAAAGTATTTACTTCATCTATAGTGTTGTATAATCCAAAGCTGATTCTAACCATTCCAGGAAGGGGTAATGTACTGTCATCCATATATCTTTTGCTGTCCTCTGGAGAGATATTCAATAATCTTTGCATATAAGGTTGTGCACAGAAACATCCGTTTCTTACAGCAATACCAAATTCATTAGATAAGATAGTTGCAACTATATTGTGATGCATACCTTTAATATTGAAAGGAATAATGCTGATGCTATTTTTAGTATTTTGGGGATTGTGATAAAGCTCTATATAAGGAATATTTTTCAAGCTATTAATAGCGTGATTTGTTAGCATCCTTTCATAATCTTCCACATGATGCATTCCTATTTTATTTAAAAGCTCTATTGCTGATGTTATAGAAAGAACGCCAATAATATTGGGTGTTCCTGCTTCCTCTCTTTCGGGCGGGTCGAGCCATTGGATATGTTCGTGAGTAACATATTTAACTGTGCCACCACCAGAATAGTCGGGAGGACCTTCCATAAAAATATCCTTTGGGCCGATTAAAACACCTGTACCGAAGGGAGCATACATTTTGTGGCCAGAGAAAACAAGGAAGTCTATATGCTGAGGATCATCAAAGGGTTTCATATCTACAGGGCAATGGGGTACGAGCTGGGCACCATCCACTAATATTTTAGCTCCATAACTATGGGTAAGTTCTGCAATTGTATGTATGGGGTTTATATAACCAGTTACATTTGAGGCTCCAGTGATAGCAACAAGCTTTACTCTATTTTCATATTTTTTTAATTTATTTTCTAAATCTTCCATAGATAATTCGCCGTATTTGTTTATAGATATATAATCGATAGTATATTTATCACGCCAAGGTAAATCGTTGGAATGGTGTTCCATACAAGTGGATAGAATGACGCCATCTTTATACAAAGGGTACAATTTGTTGGATAGCTTATTAATAGCTTCTGTAGTGTTTTTTACAAATATTATTGAGTTTTGGTTTATATCTGCTCCTACGAAATTAGCTATGATATGCCGTGCATTATCATAGAGCTTAGAAGAAAGCTGGGATTTATAGCCTGCACCACGATGTATGGAAGAATACCATGGTGAAAAGTTCAAAATACCACTTATTACAGAATTAAATGGAGGAGTGGTGGCTGCATTATCAAAATTAATTCCAGTTGTATATGTATTGTCCCATAAAGGTATTTGTTTATCCACACCTACAACTAAATCTCTATAAGGGGAGAATGGGCCTGAGTATTCCATTAAACATCACCGCCTAAAAAGTATTTACTCTTTCATTTTATGCACCCACAAAATATATGTGATTGAAAAAATTCTACTATGGAATTTCCTATAAGAGAAATATATAATAGGATATAGAATTACGTAGTAAGTAGAAGGAATTGAAAGGGGTATTTTTATGTTATGGTGGGATAATGATTTGGCAACGGGTATGAAAAGAGTAGATGAACAACATAAGGCCATTTTTGAGAAGACGGGAGAAATTTTTGGACTAGATGTATCAACAGATGAAAGGGTAATTAATAAAGCTTTTGGATTTTTAATGAATTATGCGGTTAATCATTTCAATGAAGAAGAACAAGCTATGGTACAGTATGGCTATGAGGATTTTGAAGAACATAAAGAGGAGCATGCTTATTTTATAGAGGAGCTTTTTAAAATAAGTAATGAGGTTAAAAAAGCAGGAATTAGTGAAGATGCCCTAGATTCATTAAAGGTATTAGTAATAGAGTGGCTTGGAAACCATATTACGGAATCAGATAAGAAGTTTGCCAAAGCCATAGTAAAGTAATGAGGAGCAAATAAAAAAGTAATAAAAATCATAAAAAAGCCATAGATACAGTAGTTAAACCGTATTTATGGCTCTTATAATTTAAATTATTTTACTTCTACAATCCAACCTTCTGGAGCTTCAACATCACCGAATTGAATTCCGCAAAGAGTTTCATATAGTTTTTTAGTAACAGGACCTACTTCTGTTTCGCTATGGAATACATGGAACTTTCCTTTGTGCTCTATACCTCCGATTGGAGTAATAACTGCAGCTGTACCACAAGCTCCAGCTTCTTTAAATTCATCTAGATTATCTACTAATACATCTCTTTCTTCTACTTCTAAACCTAAATATTCTTTAGCTACGTGTAATAATGAATATTTAGTAATACTAGGTAATATAGAAGGAGATTTTGGTGTTACAAATTTATTATCTTTAGTTATACCAAAGAAGTTTGCTGCACCTACTTCTTCAATTTTTGAATGAGTCGCAGGATCTAAATAAATACAATCTGCAAAACCTTTTTCAACAGCTACTTGATGAGGCATAAGGCTACCTGCGTAGTTACCTCCTACTTTAGCTGCACCTGTACCGTAAGGAGCTGCTCTATCGTAATCTGAAGTCATAAAGTTTACTGGAGCCATACCACCTTTAAAGTAAGGACCTACAGGTACTGCGAAAATAGCGAATATAAATTCTGGGGCTGGTCTTACACCTAGATTAT
Source organism: Bacillota bacterium (assembly GCA_023387935.1). Taxonomy (GTDB): domain Bacteria; phylum Bacillota; class Clostridia; order Peptostreptococcales; family Natronincolaceae; genus Alkaliphilus_B. The sequence continues at coordinate 13,410 of JAEWHG010000118.1, read as the reverse complement.
CTCCAACACCTATAACAAATGGACGAAGATAAAGTGTAGCACCAGTACCGTATGGTGGAACGTATTCTGCATTCGCTTTAACTACTTGAATACAAGCATCGATGAATTTTTCTTCAGGTACTTCAGGCATTAAAACACGTCTACAGCTATCATTTAATCTTGCTGCATTACGATCAGGTCTAAAAAGTTGAATTTTACCTTCTTTAGTTCTATAAGCTTTCATTCCTTCGAAACATTGTTGTCCGTAATGAAGTGCTGTAGAAGCTTCACTGATAGTTAGTGTGTTATCTTCTGTTAATGTACCTTCATCCCATTTTCCATTTGACCATTTAGATACATAACGTAATCCTACTTTCATGTAACTAAATCCTAGTTTACCCCAATCAATATCCACAGTTTTACTCATATGTTATCCTCCTATACAATATAATGATTACACCTTACAAGTACATTATAAAATTTTTAGTAGAGGTTTACAAGTTTTAGAAAAAGATTTAACTATTGAGATAATACTGAATATTCTGTGGTAGATTATTGCTTTTAATAAGTAACGAATATGGTATAGTTAGTTTAGTTTTATAATATGAAACATATAGCTAAGTACAGGCCAATTTTGAGGAGCGGATGTGCCTAACGCCCAATAGCTAACGCCTCTTAAGGCATATTCATTAACTAGGTCATATTTAGCCTTAAAGCTTCTAGCATCTTCGTACCAAACAACGTGCTGTCTATTTGATTCATCTATATAGTTAAAAAATGGTGCTTGGTATAGCGTATCATATTGTATAGTAGCATTATATTTTGTGGCTAACTCAAGGGCATCTCTATAACCTACTAAATTAGCAATATCTCCTGATTTAAATGGAAGGGTCCAGTCAAATCCATAGAATGGAATTCCCATTAATATTTTATCTCTTGGAATAACCGTTATAGCATAATCTAAAACTTTTCTTATTTCATTGACAGGTGCAACAGCCATAGGTGGACAAGCGATACATCCCCAGTCGTAGGTCATAATTATAACAAAATCTACTATTTCTCCTTGGGCTTTATAATCATGGCCTCCCCACCATTCGCCTGTAGTCATATCATAAGTTTTAGGGACTAGAGCTGTTGAAACAGGATAGCCATATTGATGGAAAAAATCAACTGCATTTCTTAAAAAATCATTATATAGATATCGATCTTCGGGGTATAGTTTTTCAAAGTTAATATTTAGCCCATAATATCCCTTAGACTGCATAATATTAAGTATATTATTAAAAAGTATATTTTGTAGTTCTTCACTAACGAAAATTGCACGAGCCAAATCTGGATCAAAGTTGGATACCCCTTCGTTACTAATACTGAGCAAAGGCGCAACCCCATAGATTTTAGATGTGTTTAAAATGGCATCATCATTTAGAGGCTTTAAACTTCCGTCTCTATTTACTACGTAGCTGGATGGTGTAATATATGTTAGATATTTGCCTACCTCATGAACTACAACCGTATCTGCCTCCGGTGTATTTGGGACAATATAGCCATTGACCTCAATTGATCTGCGTGTGTCGGAAGGTTCGCCTATAATAATTACTAAAGATTGACCAGGTATTAAATAAGGAATATTTTCTAGTCCATTATCTTTGATAAGCTGTTCTGTGCTTATTCCATATACATTAGCTATGGACCATATTGTTTCGCCATATTGCACTATATGAATATACATATTTTCACTCTCCTTTTAAGTATATTAAATAGTATATTCAATAACAGGGTAAAATGCCTTTATATTCGGATGTGAAAGTAAGTTAGAATGCTTCGTTTTTTATTTATAAAGAAAAAAGGAGATATTCCTAAGAAATAGAATAATTTAAATAAGTTGACCAAAAATTTTCTTAATAGTATAATTAGTCGTTAAAAGCTTGAAAATAATCCAACGATTAAAATAGATTTAATATTAAATTTCTTGGATATTATATAAATACACGTAGGAAAAATAGATAGGAGAGATAAGATGAGTAAGATAGAATTAATTGCTACTGCTACCTTTGGGTTAGAGGCTATAGTAGCTAGGGAAGTAAAAGCATTAGGATATGAAGATGTACAGGTAGAAAACGGGAAAGTAATGTTCACTGCTGATGAATCTGCTATCTGCAGAACAAATCTTTGGCTTAGATCCGCAGATCGTGTTTTATTAAAGGTTGGAGAATTTAAGGCATTAACATTTGACGAATTATTTGAAAAGACAAAGGCTCTTCCTTGGGGAGATATAATACCTGAAAATGCAATATTTCCTGTTAATGGAAAATCGATCAACTCTAAGCTTTCTAGTGTTCCAGATTGTCAGGCTATTGTAAAAAAAGCAATAGTAGAAAAAATGAAGCAGAAATATAAGAGAGAATGGTTTGAGGAGAATGGAGCTACATATTCTATAGAAGTAGCATTTTTGAAGGATATAGCTACTTTAACTATAGACACTACTGGCGCAGGCCTTCACAAGAGAGGCTATAGAACATTGTCAAATAGGGCACCATTAAAAGAAACATTAGCAGCTGCACTTATTAGCCTAAGCTACTGGAATCCAGATAGAGTACTTATAGACCCTTTCTGTGGATCGGGAACAATTCCAATAGAGGCAGCATTAATTGGAAAAAATATTGCCCCAGGCATGAATAGAAATTTTGTATCGGAAGATTGGGGAATCGTATCTAAGGAATTATGGAGAAATGCAAGAAAAGAAACCCATGATTTAGCTAAGTATGATCGTCCTTTAAGAATATATGGCTCTGATATAGATGGTGAAGTACTAAGTATAGCTAGATACCATGCTAGAGAAGCAGGCGTAGATGAGGATGTTCATTTTCAAAAATTAGGTGTGGCAGATTTAAGATCTAGATTTGAATATGGTTGTATTATAGCCAATCCTCCTTATGGAGAACGTATAGGAGAGATGGAAGAAGTAGAGGAGCTATACAGAACCATGGGTAAGGTTTTTGGTCAAATGGAAACATGGTCTAAGTATGTAATTACTTCACATAAAAACTTCGAACAGCTATACGGCAAAAAGGCAGATAGAAGAAGAAAGCTTTATAACGGACGATTAGAAACTCAATATTATCAGTATCAAGGTCCAAGACCACCAAGAAGAGAAGAATAAGTATAAAAAGCTAGTAATAGAGGGATCTATTTACTAGCTTTTTTATATAAATTTAAAATTGGTTGTGATTTGAATTATATGGGAGTTAATTTATATATTTAAAGGTATGATTAAATACTAAATAATATAGAAAGTACTGAACATTATTTCATGCCTTCTATTTAAGACTTTTAAAGTTTATTACTGGCTTTAATGTATTATTTTTAAATTTATAGCATGACTAGTGATAGAATAAAATAATATCAAAGTATATAATAGAAGAATACAGAATTACATTAAGAGAGGAATTATTTATGAGACTATATAACAATCCTATAAAAGCACTACTTATTTTTTTAGCTGTAGCAGCATTTTGTATTTGGCAGAATAACCATATTGTAATAACAGAAGTTAATTATGAAAATACAAAAATAAATAACGACTTACATGGCTACAAAATAGTTCATATATCAGATTTGCATAACAAGAAATTTGGTAGAAGACAACGAAGATTATTAGAAAAAATAAAAAAACTAAAGCCAAATATAATAGTAGTAACTGGAGATTTAGTAGATTCTAGAAGAACGAATATTGACATAGCAATGGAATTTATAAATGGAGCAGTAGAAATAGCTCCAGTTTACTATGTATCTGGTAACCATGAAATAAGAGGAAAAATATATGAAGAACTTAAAGAGAAATTGCTAACTGCTGGAGCGCATGTAATGGACAATACAAAGACTCAAATAGAGGTGGGTAGTTCAAAAATAGAGTTAATTGGGTTAATGGATCCTCTTTATAGAGGTACTTCATATTTAAGAAGTAACTTAGAAAAATTAACTAAAAACGAAAGCGAATTTTTAAGAATATTATTATCACACAGACCTAACTTTATAGATATATATGCTGAAAGTAAGGTTGACTTAGTGTTTTGTGGTCATGCTCATGGCGGACAGGTTAGACTTCCATTTATAGGAGGCATAATTGCACCCGATCAAGGCTTAATTCCTAAATATACCAGTGGAGTGCATACCTTGGAGGATACGACTATGGTTATTAGTAGAGGATTAGGAAACAGTATTATTCCTATTAGAATTTTTAATAGGCCAGAGATTATTGCTGTAACCTTACGAGAGAAATAATTTTTCATATAATAGGAAAGTTCTACTTTTCTATTATATATAAATAGAGGTTGTAGGGGGTGAAATCCCCTGCCTGCTCCAAGGAATATTCTTCTTTATATTCTAAACTATGGTATAATATATATAAACACATGTGCCGAAAATTAGGCATTCGATGCTGGGAAAAGGGCGGTGAGGATTTGGAGGGATTATTTTTAAAAGAGCAGTTTGAGAAAATATTAGATCATGTAGGTGAAGGGGTTCAAGTGATTGATTCTGCAGGGAAAATAGTATTTTGCAATACTGCGGCAGCTCAGCTTGATAATGTACAACGTGAAGATGCTCTTGGTAAACATATTTTAGATATTTATCCTTCGTTAACTGAGGAGACAAGTACTATACTACAGGTTATAAAAACAAAAGAACCTATTTTAAATATGCAGCAAAACTTTGTTAATTATAAAGGGCATAAAATTACTACTGTTAATTCCTCCATTCCTATTTTAAAGGAAGGAAAAATATTAGGCGTTCTTGAAGTTTCTAGAGATATTACTCAGGTTAAGGCTTTATCAGAGAAGCTTGTAGATTTGCAAGAGAAGCTGTATTCTAATGGCAGTACCGGTAAAAAAGCAGGGGATAGGAGTATGGCTAAATATACGACAAAAGACATAATAGGCAATAGTGAGATAATGCTAAAGCTTAAGCATAGGATCTTAAAAGCTGGTGAAACTGGGTCCCCTGTTATGGTTTTTGGTGAAACAGGGACGGGTAAGGAGCTTGTAGTTCAATCGGTACATAGTGCGAGTAAAAGAAAAGATAGACCCTTTATTGCTCAAAACTGTGCAGCTATTCCAGCTAGCCTTCTTGAAAGTATTTTGTTTGGAACAGTTAAGGGAAGCTTTACTGGAGCTGAGGATAGAGCGGGACTATTTGAGCTTGCTAATGGAGGAACCTTATTTTTAGATGAGGTTAACTCAATGCCAATAGAGCTTCAGGCGAAGCTTTTACGGGTTCTACAAGAAGGTTATATTCGGAGGGTAGGGGATATTAGGGCGAAGAATGTAGATGTTAGAGTCATTGCCGCCATGAATATTGATCCCATGGAAGCTGTTGAAAAAGGAAGTTTAAGAAAAGATTTGTTTTATCGTTTAAATGTTGTATCTATTAGAGTTCCTCATTTATCTGAAAGAAAAGAAGACATACGAGATCTGGTTAAGTTTTTTATAGAAAGATTTAACTATAGGTTACACAAGCAAGCACTAGGGGTTAGAGATGAGGTTATGGATATTTTCGTGGCATATAATTGGCCAGGTAATGTTCGGGAATTGGAGCATGTTATAGAAGGAGCAATGAACGTAATGGAAGGCAGGTTTATAGAAAAAGAGGATCTGTCCTATCATTTGGCAATAAAAGGTGAACAAATAAAAAGCGAGAAAGAAAAAAAACAGTTGGATTTGAGGACAAAGTTAGAGAAAATGGAAGAACAATACATTAAAGATGCTTTAAATGATTGCAATGGTAATATTACAAATGCTGCAATGGCTTTAGGAATACCTAGGCAGACACTGCAGTATAAAAAATTGAAGTACGATCTATAGAAAATTATGTTATGTGAATATAGAATAATTGTATAAAGTTGCCGCCTGATTTTGGGCGGTTATTTTTATACAAATTTATTTGTTGTAATTTGTATAAATTATTAATTAAATCAAAGTAAGTATTTCTTTTAAATTCCAACATTGTAAATATAATGAGTTTGTTATTGTTCCTATATTTTAAATTTACAGAATTGGCATAAAAATTGCAATATAATATATGTTGTCACTAGACAGCGAATTATAATATGAATGTGGAGGAGAGATATAAGATGAAAAAAGGATGTCCTTATGGAACACACAGGGTAATTGAGCCTAAAGGTGTTTTACCACAACCAGCCATTAAAATTTCAAACGATATGGAGATTTACGATAACGAAATATTAATCGATGTACAAACATTGAATATAGACTCTGCAAGCTTTACCCAAATAAAAGATGAAGCTAAGGGTGAATTAGAAAAAATAAAAGAGATCATGTTAAATATAGTCGAAACAAAGGGGAAACATCAAAATCCTATTACTGGTTCTGGCGGAATGCTAATAGGAACAGTAGAAAAAATAGGATCAGCTCTTGAAGGAAAAACAAATTTAAAAGTAGGAGATAAAATAGCAACTTTAGTTTCCTTATCTCTTACACCACTTAGAATAGATCATATAAAAGAAATTCGCAAAGATATAGACCAAGTTGATATTGATGGAAAGGCTATTCTGTTTGAAAGTGGAATTTATGCAGTTATTCCAAATGATCTTCCAGAAAATCTAGTTCTTTCTGTATTAGATGTTGCCGGTGCTCCTGCTCAGACAGCAAAGCTAGTAAGACCAGGAAACACTGTTGTAATTATAGGTGGGACAGGTAAGTCTGGTATGCTCTGCCTATATGAAGCTAAAAAGCGTGCAGGAGTTACAGGTAAAGTAATCTGTGTAGATTACAGTGAGAAAAATCTTGAAAGAGCAAAAAATGCTAATTTAGCAGATTCATATATTGCAGCAGATGCAACGGATGCTGTAGGTCTAATGGAAAAAATTAAAGCTGCTACGAATGGAGAAATGGCTGATATTGTTATTAACTGTGTTAATATTCCTAATACAGAAATGGGAAGTATTTTATCTGCTAAAAATGATGGTTTAGTCTATTTCTTTAGTATGGCAACAAGCTTTACTAAGGCTGCGTTAGGTGCAGAAGGGGTTGGTCAAGATACTACTATGATCATGGGTAACGGATACACTAAAGGTCATGGTGAAATAGCTCTTCAAATTATGAGAGAGAGTGAAGTTCTAAGCAAATTGTACCAAGAGCTATATGCTTAGTTATTAATATGTAAGCTGGAATTTATAAGATCAGTATATGTCAATATATGTTTATAAAAAAGGGGAGGACTTAAAATGTCTAATTATAAAAATATTGAAGTGTGGGCAAATGTTACAGAGGAACAATGGAATGACTGGCAGTGGCAGGTTAAAAACAGAATAACAAATGTAGAAGACTTAAAGAAAATAATTAACCTAACAGAAGAAGAAGAAAAAGGGATTAATGAATGCCTTAAAACACTTAGAATGGGTATTACACCATACTATGCTTCTTTAATGGATAAAGATGATCCCAACTGTCCAGTTAGAAAGCAAGCAGTACCTATTATGACAGAGCTTCATAGAAGTGATGCTGATATGGACGATCCACTTCATGAAGATGCAGACTCTCCAGTGCCAGGGCTTACACACAGATATCCAAATAGAGTATTATTATTAATAACAGACATGTGCTCTATGTATTGTAGACATTGTACAAGAAGAAGGTTTGCGGGACAAAATGATACAGCTATGCCTATGGATAGAATCGATGCGGCTATTGAATACATCAGAAGAACACCTCAGGTAAGAGACGTAGTTTTATCTGGTGGAGACTGTCTATTAGTATCTGATGAAAAACTTGAATATATTATTAGTAAATTAAGGGAAATAGAGCACGTTGAAATTATCCGTTTAGGAACAAGAACTCCTGTAGTTATGCCTCAAAGAATTACACCAGCTCTTGTAAATATGCTAAAGAAATACCATCCAGTGTGGTTAAACACACACTTCAACCATCCGAAAGAGTTAACGGAAGAGTCTAGAAGAGCATTAACTTTATTAGCAGATGCAGGTGTTCCTCTAGGAAACCAATCTGTACTACTAAGAGGAGTTAATGATTGTGTTCATATCATGAGAGATTTAGTTCATGATTTAGTAAAAAGCAGAGTTAGACCGTATTATATTTACCAATGCGACCTTTCTACAGGTATTGAGCATTTTAGAACACCAGTATCTAAAGGTATTGAAATCATTGAAGGTTTAAGAGGTCATACATCAGGATATGCAGTACCTACATTCGTAGTAGATGCTCCTGGTGGTGGAGGAAAAATTCCAGTAATGCCAAATTACGTACTTTCTCAATCTTCTAATAAAGTTATTCTTCGTAACTATGAAGGAGTTATTACGACTTATACAGAACCAGATAAGTATGAAGAAAACTGTACTTGTCCAGTATGTACAGGTGAGAAAGAAGTCAAGCTTCACGGGGTAGCAGGATTAGTGCAAGGAAATGCAATTGCTCTTGAGCCTGCAAACCTAGATAGACACAACCGTCACTAATAAATATATAATGAGGGAGGACTAAGGTCCTCCTAAAATGAGATTGGGTGATTACATGGAATTATTCAATTTAGTGCATCCTCACTATAAAATAGTATCTTTAATAGGGATGGCTAAAAATGCAGGGAAAACTATGACGCTCAATCATATTATAGAGTCTGCCATGGAACAGAATGTAATCATAGGTCTTACATCTACTGGTAGAGATGGAGAGCGTGAAGATATTGTCACTAGAACTGAAAAACCAACGATTTACGTTGAAAGAGGTACTATAATAGCTACGGCAAAAGAACTTTTGCTAAAATGCGAAGCTAAAGTAGAGATATTAGAGGTTACTCCATATCATACTTCTTTAGGAGAGATTATCATCGGGAGAGTGCGTTCCGCAGGGTTGATAGAGCTTGCAGGGCCGGATGTAAACGCATACATGAAAGATGTAGCGAATAAAATGCTAGGCTATGGGGCTCAACTTGTTCTAATAGACGGAGCAATCGATAGAAAAAGTGCAGCTTCTCCGTGGATAGCAGATGCAACAGTTTTATCTACAGGAGCTACGATTAGTAGAAATATTGAAATAGTAAAAAATGAAACGATCCATCAAGTAGAGCTTTTTAGATTAGATGAAGTTAACGATGACAGTGTTAAAGATATGGCAATTAAAATATATGATCAAAAGGGCTATGCTTTAGTAAATAATAAAGGATGTATAGAAGAACTATCCATACAGACTGCATTAAATTCTGGATATATTATTGGAAGTGCCATAAAAGAAGATACGGCTTATGTAATCGTAAGTGGCTCTCTAGTAGCTAGAACACTGTTCGATATTATGGAAGTCTGTCCTTATTATAAAAATGTAACCTTTGTAGTACAGGATTCCACTAAGATTTTTATAGATAGAAAGAACTGGAAAGCTTTTAAAAATAGAGGGTTAAAGGTTAAAGTGCTTCATCCAATTCAGCTTTTAGCAGTTACTACGAATCCATATGGTCCTGAAGGATATTTTTTTGAGCCGAAAGGATTTGTAGAAGTGATGAAAAAAGCACTGTATCCTGTGCCTGTTATTGATGTAAAGCTGGAGGGATAGCATATGTCAAATGATTGGATGCGTATTCAAACCAAAAAAGAAATAGGGCTTATGGATGTACTAGATAAGCTTATTATCATATCTCCATATGGATTATATAAAAAAAACAATCTTCAACCATTTTCATGCAACAGTATACAATGCTTAAATGAAGAGTTAGAAGCTGTAGCTCGGGTCAAAGCTTTTATTGGGAATAGACCTGTGGCTTCTAATGGGATCATAAGACTTTTGAGAGAAATAAAAGATATTAGAGGGTCTTTGGAACGGTCAGTAAGAGATGAAATTTTGAATGAAGTAGAACTATTTGAAATTAAAAATCAGTTGATGGTAATGATGGAAATTAGAAAGCTCTTAATTAAAGAGGAAGAACTCTCTATTGAAAAAATAAAGCTTATAGATGTTGATGATATAGTGAAACTCTTAGACCCTGAAAATTCTGGTATGAGAACCTTTTATATTTATGATAAATATTCTACATTGTTAACAGAGATTCGGGATAAAATAGCGAATATTGAAAAGCAAATGTGGATATTGAAGAAAAAAAATAAGCGTATTTTAGAAAAAAACTTAGATTCTTCAATACCCGAATATATAGATGAAGATTTAAATGCTTTGAATGGGCAGTTAGAGAAGTTAAAAATACAAGAAGAAGAGGAAGCATTAAGAATTAGGCAATGGCTATCAATCGAAATAAAAAATAGCAGTAATAGGATTGCTCAAAATATAAATGCTGTAGGTGAACTAGACTTTATACTATCCAAAGCAAGATTAGCCATAGAAACTAAATCTGTAAAACCTCATATAGCCCAGGATGGAGAAGTAAGCTTTATAGAGGGAAGACATATTCCATTAGAAAGCTATTTGAAGGAAAAAAAAGCTGAATATACGCCAACGGATATAAAAATTAATAAAGGTGTAACAGTTATTACTGGAGCGAACATGGGTGGCAAAACCATATCTTTAAAATTAGTTGCTTTAATTACGGCTATGGCTCAGCTAGGATTCCATGTACCAGCAAAATCAGCCACTGTAGGATTATTTGACTTTATTTATTTTTCTTCTGGAGACCAGCAATCTTTGCAATCGGGTCTTTCTACTTTTGGTGGAGAAATCCATGGGATCAGTCAAGTTTTAGGTAGAAATGGAGAAAAGGGCCTTTTGCTTATCGATGAATTGGCAAGGGGAACGAACCCCATTGAGGGATACGGTATTTCAAAAGGAATTATTACCTATTTGAAAAAATCTACCTTCATATCCATTGTGACCACGCATTTTGATGGCTTAAGTAATATGGAAGACATTCAGCATCTCCAAGTCGTTGGGTTAAAAAATATCAATTTGGAAGAGTTGAAGAGAGAGCTATCCCAAGTGGAAGGAAAGAAACAAGTATTAGAAAAATACATGGATTATAGGCTGGAAGAAATGAAATCTTCAGCGGAGGTACCTAGGGATGCTATTTTAGTAGCGAGACTGATGGGACTGAATGAAGAGATTTTAAATATTGCAAAAGAAGCAGTATCAGAAGCCAATAGATAGGAGGAGCAAGGATGAGCAAGTTAAATTTAGATCAAAATTTAATTGAAAAAGCAAGGAATGCAGCGTTTCATATTACAAACGATGTGCAGGATTTTATAGAATCTCATACGACTGTTGCAGTAGAGAGAACGATTTGCAGACTATTAGGGATCGATGGGGTTGATGAAACAGAAACACCTTTGCCGAATGCCGTAGTAGATCATATCGTACAAGGTAGCGGTCTTTCACAAGGTGTGGCTTATTGGATCGGGAATGCTATGGTTCAAACAGGAAAAACGCCACAGGAAATTGCTGAAGCTGTTGGAAAAGGAGAATTGGATCTAATAAAACTTCCTGCGGGAGATAGAAAAGCTATTGTAAGCGCAATCAATGGTATTGCAGTGAAAACTGCGGATAGAATCAGAGAAAATAGAAGAACGAGAGAAAATTATATCGATACATTAGGCGAAGGTAAAAAGCCATACCTATATGTAATCGTTGCCACTGGAAATATTTATGAAGACGTTGTTCAAGCACAATCGGCAGTAAGACAAGGTGCGGATGTTATCGCAGTTATTAGAACAACAGGTCAGAGTTTATTAGATTTTGTTCCTTATGGGCCGACAACGGAAGGCTTTGGTGGGACCTATGCGACACAGGAAAACTTTAGAATCATGAGAAAAGCATTGGACGAAGCAGGAAAAGAAGTAGGTCGCTATATCAGACTTTGTAACTACTGCTCCGGACTTTGTATGCCAGAGATTGCTGCTATGGGTGCAATGGAAAGATTAGATATGATGTTAAATGATGCCCTATACGGTATTTTATTCAGGGATATTAATATGCAAAGAACATTAGTAGATCAATACTTCTCAAGAATAATCAATGGATTCGCTGGAATCATCATCAATACTGGAGAAGACAACTATTTAACCACAGCCGATGCAGTTGAAGAAGCTTATACAGTTCTTGCTTCCCAATTCATCAATGAGCAGTTTGCTTTAAAGGCGGGTATTCCAGAGGAACAAATGGGTCTCGGTCATGCTTTCGAAATGGATCCAAACCTTACAAACGGTTTCTTATTTGAATTAGCCCAAGCGCAAATGGCGAGAGAAATATTCCCGAAAGCACCACTAAAATATATGCCGCCAACCAAGTTTATGACAGGCGATATATCCAAAGGACATATTCAAAATGCATTATTCAATATTACTTCTATTTGGACGAACCAAGGAATTCAATTACTAGGGATGCTTACAGAGGCCATTCATACACCGCATATCCATGATAGGGCCCTATCCATCGATAATGCGAAATATATCTTCAATAACTGTAGAGATTTAGGTGAAGAAATAGAGTTTAAGCAAGACGGATTAATCCAAAAGAGAGCACAAGAAGTTCTGAAGGATGCCACTATTTTATTAGAGCAAATCGAAAAAGATGGATTATTTGCTACCATCGAGGGTGGTAAATTCGGCGGCGTAAAAAGATCTAGAACAGGCGGTAAAGGCTTACATGGTGTAGTTAGAAAGACAGAAAACTACTTTAATCCTTTCATAGATTTACTTTTAGGAGGGGAGCGATAATATGTTCGTGCAACAAGTAGATTTAACTAAAATAAAACCCTATGGTGATACGCTAAACGACGGTATGACCCAGCTGAGCTTTACGCTGCCGGTACCTTTTGGCGAAGAAGGTAAGGAAGCAGCAAGACAACTCGTTGCAAAAATGGGCTTAACAGAGCCAAGTGTAGTTAGCATGCAAGATCTAGGAGATGGCTACACCTACTTTATCGTATACGGTAAATGTCAACATTCCGTGGACTATACTTCCATCGTGGTTCCGAAGGTTGAAGGGGACGTTATGGAAAAGGATGAAGTAGAAGAATATATTGAAAAAAATATTGGAAGAAATGTAGTGATTCTCGGTGCATGTACAGGAACCGATGCTCATACTGTAGGGATCGATGCCATCATGAATATGAAAGGATATGCCGGTCACTACGGATTAGAAAGATACAAAGGGATTGAGGCTCATAACCTAGGCAGCCAGGTTCCAAATGAAGAGTTAATTGCAAAAGCTATAGAATTAAAAGCAGATGCTCTTTTAGTTTCTCAAATCGTTACACAAAAAGATGTTCATATTATGAATATGACAAACCTAGTAGAGTTGTTAGAGGCAGAAGGATTGAGAGATAAACTGATCGTCGTTAGCGGTGGACCAAGAATTTCTCATGAGCTAGCGAAAGAGTTAGGATATGATGCAGGCTTTGGAACAGGAAGCTATGCAGAGGATGTAGCATCCTTTGTTGTGACTCAGATGGTGGAAAGAAAATTAGTTTAGA
>JAEWHG010000134.1 GCA_023387935.1 Bacillota bacterium | reverse complement strand
ACACCTCTTTCTAAATTGTGTTAAGGAACGGCCTTTCACTTACAAGATAAGTATATGAGAATATGACATCCAAAACAATGCCGAGATTCATTCTAAAAATTTTACCCTATAGCGGAAACCAACGAATAATCAATTAGATGTTTTCACTTGTTTAAGTGTAGCCCGACACTATATAAAAATAGGGTACTATTTCTTAAAATTTCTAAGAAATAATACCCTTACTTTATTTCATATTAAGTCTATTAAACCCTTGGTATGCAATGCTTTCAGAACTTCAATCAACCATTTTTAAGCCTTGTTTAGATTGGTCTTTATTCCTAATCGCCGCATGAGCTGTTACTATCATAATAGACCAATCTACTTTCTTCACATTATGGAACACTTCTTGAAGACATAAAATTTTTATAGCTATTTCTGACTAACTCGCAAAATATAAAAAATACGTCATACATACTCGGGAATTATGCTCATAATATGTAATGTTAAATTATATTGGTTATAGAAAGAAATGCACATATACACACAAAAATGCCAACGATTACAGACCCAATTGCCAGATTCTTTTGTTGATTATCATAGTATTCTTTTGCACTTAAGAACTCTTTTAGTCCAAAGCAAAACAGTAAAAGCTGCAAACCGCTTGTTAGCCCAAATATACTCGCTACTGCAAAAAATATTATCAATAACCAACTAGTTGATTTTAATATATTCATGATCACTATTCCTCCGTCAAATATAAATATTCTTTACTTCGCCTTATCCTACATATCTGATTCTAATATAAATCTTCCTAATCCAGTAAAAGTTTTACACTACCATTCTATCATAGAATTACTCCCTAATTTAAATAATCAATAAAAAAGAGTATTATCCTTTAAAATTACCCAAAGACAATACCCCCTTATTTATTTAAATAAAGTCTCTCAAAACCTTAGTATATAAAGATTTAGAGCATCAACTATACTGCTTTAATAATTACTTCAATTGGTCTTTATTTATACTTTCAGCACACTTTGTTATCTTATATAAACGCTATAGAGAGCAATCGTTTTTGGTTATACATCTAGGTTTATGTGTATACGTCTCCAATTTAATCGGAGGACGTTGTCAATTACTGAGGATGATGTAGTGATGCCTGGGCGGCAGTAATCAAATTAGACCATTTTCTATTTTTTTACATCACGGAACACTTATAGGCTCCAAGACTCATCTAATAAACCCTTGACAAATGCCACACTTTCCAATTGTTTCAAGTATTCTTTGTAATTACCGTCCTCAACGCTCCAGCAAGTTCCCATTGCTATTTCAATAAAAAAGCTCTTCATTATTACAGCCTCGGGAAGGTTCAATTTTCCTGATAATTTCTTTATAATCGTTTTAACTGTTTCGCTGGGTTCAGGCGTTTCTTTATATGGTTCATTTAGTATAAAACGACCTATATCAAATATTGGATCACCTATTACCCCTTTAGGGTCAATCAAATGATACTGCCAATCATTTCCTAACAGGATATTATCGTGATGCAAGTCGCCATGCAGTAATCTTTTTTTCGTATATTGGCACGATAGTTCCATGCAAATTTTCTCGGCCATTTTCATATAAGTGAATAATTCAACACAGTCGTGCCTGTTGCTCATGTATTCCGTTATTCTTTGTACCCAACTTAAATAAGTAGGATATTTTGTTATATCAGGAGCTTCTATATGCAGCCCACTATAAATAGAACATAAGACATCCAGCCTTGTTTCAAGAGATTTTTCTTCTCTTAATCGCGTGCCTGGTTTGATGTTTTCTAAAAGAAGCACACCGTTTTCAAGGTCTGCATCGTAAAGTTTACAAAATCTATGTGCGTTATAATCAATCAATGTTTGATATTCTGCAAAAGTTTGTTTAGAAGGTTTCCCAATTTTTAAAACAATATCACCGTACTGCCTAGAATAGCCTGTAAAAATACAGTTAACTGAAAAATATGAAACGAACTGTAAATCATTTAATTCCCATTTGACTGTATATGTTTTAATATCATGTAAAACTTTCTGCAAAAAAGCATCATCATAATATTCTGCTATATGCTCTTTATCACCCTGTTGGAAAATATTTTCAAAATTGAAATATAAAGTTCCGTCATTTCTCAGCATCACTATTCAAACCCTCTCCCAATTCTGTTGCAATGTTGCAACTTCTCTTGTCTTTGTCTCTGTACATAAACATTGTACAATAAATAAAACCAGTGAGCAACATAGTGGCTACTCGCTGGTTAATATAGCATGGATTATCTTATTTCTTTCTCATAGCGCCTACACTAATGCCGCATGAATTACAACACACCCTGTTATCTTATACCACCGCTATAGAGAGCAATCGTTTTTGGTTATGCGTCTAGTTTTATATGTATACATCTCCAATTTAATCGGAGGACGTTGTCAATTACTGAGGATGACGTAATGATGCGTGAACGACAGTAATTAAAATAGACTAATCACCGTTTTTTCACATTATGGAACACTTTTTGTAAGCATAAATTTTATAGCTGTTCCGATAAACTGTACAAAATAAGAATAATGCATCTTGCATCGTTTACTTTATATTTTGCCATCCTTTTTAAGTTCCTTTATTGCATGTTTTACAGCTAACTTTACAATAGAATAATAGTTGGTATAGCAACAAAGTTAAAGGAACTATAATCATTTCAACCAAATCAATTCTAGCAAACATATTATTATAATCATATTTATTTATCAATGACACTAGATATATTACTTTTTAATTTCCATACATTACATCCAAAATTACTTACTACCGTAATACCAGTATTGTTAACTGCATCATAACTTGATATAAGACTTACCCCTGGATCACAACCTTGAAAATATGGTATATATGTATTATCCTCTATCTTATCAAGCCAAATACCATATCCATAGTATTCTGAATTACTGCTACTTTGTACACTTAACATCTGTTCCAACATTTTATTAGAAATAAGTTTCCCACTTAATAAATTTGACCAAAACTTATTTATATCTAAAACTGTAGTAAATCCTCCTCCTGCACCAGTTCCTTTAACATCTACACTATAAATATTCGTATAATATTCTCCACGTTTCTTGTCATATATATACGAGTTAGCACAATTCTCAGGTAATCTATCCAATTCATAGTAACCTGTATCAAACATACTACAAGGTTCAAAAACATTCTTTTTTAGGTATTCATCAAATAATTGACCGGTCAGCTTTTCAATAATTAAACCTAATACGACAAAGCCAGTATTATTGTATTGAAATCTTTCTCCTGGTCGATATATCATAGGTTTGTTAATAAAAAGTGGTATTAAATCAGATGACTTCCTAATTTTATAGTTAGGATAATCTTTCCACAATTCATCATATTCACTCATTATACTTTCATCAAAGTAATCTGGAATTCCAGATGTGTGACATAACAGTTGTCTAACTGTTATTCTCTTATCAATTTCCTTTAAATCAAAATCAAGTAAATTTCCTATGTTATCATCAAACCTTAGTTTTTCACTTTCTATTAGTTGTAAAATGGCAACCGCAACAAAAACCTTTCCTGCTGAAGCAGTAGCAAATTTGGTATTAAGTTTATTAGGAATTTTATTAGATAAATCAGCGTACCCATAGTTTTTCTCAAAAATCACAGTTCCATTTTTAACAACAGAAATACAACCACTAAAATCTTTCTCTACCATCTCTTCAAATGCCATTTTTTCCTCCATTTGTATTATATAATTTTTACTTCGCTATATTTAACTGTCACGTCTAATGAATAGCTTTGTATTCGTCACTCATACACAACCATTCGATGATGTAATCAAACCTCTCTTTTGTCAGTCCATGTCCACCATTATATCTCTTATGACATAATTTATTATCAGCCCCATATTTTGCATATGATGGACGAGCTTGTTCAACAATAAAGCTATCTTATTGTTTGCTTTATATCTAATCGATCATACAAATTGGATTTTATCAACTTATTTTAAAACGGGTATCTTCCTTAAATTTCTTACGACCTGGGTTACCTTCAACTCTCCAAATTTGATTATTTTTCAAGTCATAAACTACTGACCATACAGTATCAGTGTTAGTTTTTCTATCATACTGGCACATAAATCCATACTTGCCACCAAGTAAATTCATAGAAAAATCTAGGCTATACTTATCTTTATTACTAGCTAAAGCATTTTTAGTTGTTTCATATCTCTCAAAAGAGCGCCAATTGTCTATTTGAGTATTTTGGTAGCCTTTCATTTCAGCTGTGTTAAAATGGTTAGTTGTTGATACAAAATCTTCCCCAAGTTTTGGTGTTATAACTACCACTTTTTCACTGTTACATTCAACTACAGCTATATGACCATTTTTATCAGCAAGGGTGATAGTTTGTTGAGAGGCTATAGGTAGAGTTTTTATAGCTGTAATTGCATCTTGTGTAGTTTTACATTTTTCCAGAATATATCTGACTAATATTCCTGAATTAAATCCTGGTTTTCTTAAATTTGGATATATAAAAGTTAAACCTGCCGCTAAACCTTCTTCATTTACACCATCTTCCATTTGAACAAAGGCAGTTGTATTTCCATTAAATGAGTAAACATTATCTAAGTTATAAAGACAGTTCATATATAGGTTTTCTAAACTTACTAAAAAATCACTATTTCTACCAAATAAAATCTGATCTTTGTTATTTATAGCAAAACAAGTACATTTATTATCAAACTCAAAGCAATACATAGAAAATAACATTCCACATAAGTATTCAAATGAAGTTTCATTTCCATGGGCTATTCCTTTAACTTCTTGAACTATTTCAGGATAATATTTTTCAAAGATTTCCTTACACTCTCTTCCAAATTGAATTTTTGTTTCTTCTACTTCATAATTGGGACAACTGTTTAGCTTTTTTTCATTTTTTTTTAGTAAAGCTCCCCACTTATATCCTGCTTCATAGTGAGTTCCTTTAAATCTTCCATGATACATAATTTTATTCTCCTATTTTTGTATATTAGGCTCCGGAACCTATTTTCATTATATTTGAATAAAATTTTATATTCAATGATTATATAAATTCGATAATAATTATCATTTTATTTGCGGATATATGCATTGAAATTACTAGATTTTATATATGAAAATTTATAATTTAAGCATTGAAATATATGTAGGCTCTGATACGTTTTCTTATATTCCATATATAACAATAATTTAATCAATAAATTCCTATTTATCTATAATGTTACATCTTGATTATTAATCCATCAACTATAATCTAATTAATATAATTATTGTTATTACTAAGTTTCAACGAACATTGGTCCATTTTGCAGA
This sequence comes from Bacillota bacterium, assembly GCA_023387935.1. Classification (GTDB taxonomy): domain Bacteria; phylum Bacillota; class Clostridia; order Peptostreptococcales; family Natronincolaceae; genus Alkaliphilus_B. Next base: position 830 of record JAEWHG010000134.1, on the reverse strand, counting down.
AAAAACACAGGTTTGCCTTTTATAAAATATCTAATAGTCAATCGAAATAAAATTGCCCCTATCTACAAAACATCCTATGTTTTTTCTATACAAAAAACAGGGTGCGCCACCAAGTTTTCACTGGATTGTGGCACACCCTGTTCTCTTATACCGATGCTATAGAAAGCAATCGTTTTAGGTTATACATCTAATTTTATGTGTATACGTCTCCAATTAAATCGGAGGACGTTGTCAATTACTGAGGATGACGTAGTGATGCATGAGCCGCAGCTATCTAAATAGACCAATCGCTGTTTTTTCACATTATGGAACACTTTACTTTGTAGTAAGCTACAAACAAATATCTATTCTGAGCTCTTTTAGATAGGAGTTAACTATGGTTTGATTACTAATATAAATTATCGAAAATCTATTTTATCTGTCTTCTAAAAATTCTTGTAATAATACATACCGTTTTCTCTCTTCTCTTTTGTGCCTACTAGATCAGTTTAGATAGTATTCTCTATGCTCAATATTTCCACGGGTTAGTCATCAGTAAGTATACAATCAATTATATTTTAGATTCCTTATTATATATGTAATTTCCTTAATTCCTCACAATCAATACCATAATTTTCAGCTTGTTTAATATATTTCTCAACAAGTTCATTATTTATGGTTTCTTCACTTAATTCTATATAGGCTAGCCAATAAGGTATATCATTTAAATGCTCCTGGTCGTAGTGCAATTTTTCTAGAATCTGTCTAGCTTTTAGTAAATTATTAAGTTCAATATAACACCTAGCTAAAATATATCTATAATCACTACTTAGCATACTTTCCTTTTCCAG
>JAEWHG010000012.1 GCA_023387935.1 Bacillota bacterium | reverse complement strand
GGCCTATACCAGCAATTCCAGATATAGCACTATTAATTGCACTGGAAATCTCTATATTTCTAACCTGAATAATTCCTCTTATAGTAAACATTATTACTGTTAAAATAAGTCCTATATTATAAATTATATAAAATTTGTTGAAATTTTTGTTTTTAGTTAAGTTAAACTGTTTTTCTAATAACAAGATTACTAAGAATAAAATGGCTCCTAGCATAAATAAATGAACATGAAGAACTGAGAGCGTTGTTTTTCCAGTAAAACCATTAAACTTTGTAAACTCCCTATAGAAGACTCCAGCCATCATAGCAAGTATTGCATAGAAAAATGAAGTATTCAATATCTTTTTCAAATTAATCACCTCCATTAATAAATTCCAGCTTCAAATATAAATTTATAATTTAATTATAGCTCTTTATAAAATTCTAATCTACAATAAAGCAATGTGAAAAATATGTGAAAGTTATGTGATTCTAAAGGCCACTACTCCGCAGCTTTAAAATTGTATATAGACACGATTCTATCAATTACATCTACCGTATCTTTAATATTGCTTATTATTTCCTCCATAGGTTTGTATGCCCCAGGACATTCATCTAGGGTTTGTTTATTTACTGATGTTGTAAATATGCCATCCATTATCTTTTTATACTGGTTCAGTGTAAATGAATTTTTAGCTTCTGTCCTACTCATCAACCTTCCTGCACCGTGGGGGGCAGAATAGTTCCAATCTTCATTGCCTTTTCCAATACAAATAAGGCTACCATCCCGCATGTTTATTGGTATTATAAGCTTTTCATTGAACTTAGCCGAAACAGCACCTTTACGCAGTATCATCTTTTCTGTATCTATATAGTTATGAATTGTGGTAAACTGCTCCACCACATCAAGTTTCATACCTTTAATTATTTCCTGCATCATAGCTTTTCTGTTTAATTCAGCAAAGTGCTGAACGATTTTCATATCATGGATATAATCTTCAAATAACTGGCCCGATACATAAGCTAATGCCTTAGGTATATCTGCTTTTATATGATTTATTGATTTATAAGCTTCTTCTTGGTAAAGGCTTGCAACTTCGTGTCCTAAATGACGACTTCCCGAGTGAATAGATATGTATATATCCCCATGACTATCTTTGTTTGCTTCAATAAAGTGGTTCCCGCCACCTAATGTTCCAATGCTTCTTCTCGCTCTATTTATATTAACTTTTTTTCTACATTGAAGTTCATCTAATTCAATTAGATCATTAAACTTATGCTCTTTATCTCTTATACTAAATCCGCATGGTATTTTATCATAAATTAACTTATCTAATTTTTGCAATTCTATGTTCCTATTTTTAATCTTTATAACTTCTAATCCACAACCGATATCAACACCAACAAGATTTGGAACAATTTTATCATCAATTGTCATAGTTGTTCCTATGGTACAACCTGCTCCAACATGTACATCAGGCATTATTCTTAATTTACTTCCCTTTATAAACTCTTGGTTTAATAAGGTTTCTATCTGATTTATTGCACCATTTTCAATATTTTTAGTGTAAACAACTGCACTATTATACTTACCATTTATTTCAATCATATCAACTATTCCTTTCTTTTTTTGCTAAATAAAGTATCCTATTAGGTAATAAATTCCTTATTGGATATTATATGCTTTAACTGTTAAAATGACAAGCTGCCATGTATTACCTTTCAAATAAGACCCCCCCATCAGTGCAATCAAAGATTGCTGATAGGTCCTAGGAACCTTGTTGTATTCACAATAAAAAAAGCGATTGATTAATCAACCGCTTTTTTTATATTTTATAGATTATTTTGCATTCCTGTGTAAATTAAAATGCCATCCCTTAAAAACTTTGCTGTACCTGGCACATCTTTGTCATAGTATGCTGTAAATCTTTCATCATCAACATACATTTGAGCAAGACCAGCATGGGCTTCTTTGCTATACTCACTCCAGTAAAATGTTAGCCACTTTTTGTGAAGCTCAGCTGCTTTTTGTGCTAACTCACCAGCTGCATCTCCAGTTTTAAAAGCTTCCGCTAATGCTTTATTTATTTCTTCCTCCAGACTTGTTACTTCATCATATTGTGCCTGGGTCATATCTTTAAATTTTGCATTTGATTTATCAATTGTTTCATTACCATATTTTTCTCTAACCTCTTCGCCATACTTCTTTTCATTATCATCAATCATTTTTTGCTTAAAGCCTTCAAATTTTTCTTTATCACTCATTTTAATTCTCCCTTCTGAATGTGCTATGCTTTTTTCAACATTAGATATTAACATATCTAATTGTTTTCTTTTTTCAAGGAGATTTTCATGATGTTCCTTAAGTGCATCTGTCCCATTAAAGGTAGGTGAAGTGATTATATCCTTTATGCTATCTAAGCTTAAGCCTAGTTCCCTGTAAAATAAAATCTGCTGCAACCTATTGATCTCCGCTTCACCGTAAATACGATATCCAGATGAATTGATTCTTGCCGGCTTAAGAATTCCAATTTCATCATAATACCTAAGGGTTCTAGTACTAATACCTGCTAAATTACTTAACTTTTGCACTGTGTATTCCATAAGATTACCTCCTCTTAAGTTAAATATACACATTTACGTAGCGTCAATGTCAATAGGTTTTTAAAAGTTTTTTATTATTTTTTACCTTCCATATAATACTCTTTTCTTATATCTTCAGGCACTAAGCTACCACCTGTAGACCAGCACATATGAGTTGCTTTTTCATTTTTATCTACATCAGAAATAAAAATAGGTCCTAAGAATCCAGCTAGAGATGATGGCTCTATATGAATACTTTCTTCATCTACAAGAGTTGATAATAACTTATACATTCTTTCATCTGATATGGTAAATGTGCCGCTTAAAGTTTCCTCCATTATTTTGCCTACAAAGGAAGATGGTCTTCCAACTGCAAGTCCATCGGCTGCAGTTTTATTATCTAACCCTATATCCTCTACAGCAATTTTATCATGAAGTCCTGTTGCAAGGCCCAAAAGCATTGCAGGAGAATGGGTGGGCTCTGCAAAGTAGCATTTTACATTATCACCATACATAAGCTTCAAACCATAGGCAACTCCTCCAGGTCCTCCTCCTACACCACACGGAAGATACACAAATAATGGATGGTCTTTATCTACAGCAATTCCCATATCATCTAATTGTTTTTTAGTTCTCATGCCACCTACTGCATAGCCTAAAAATAAATTCTTTGAGTTTTCATCATCTATAAAATAGCTCTTAGGGTCAGCATCGGATAGTTTTCGACCTTCTTCTACGGCCTTTGAGTAGTCGGAAGCATACTCAACAACATCAACACCTTTAGATCTTAAAAGTTCTTTTTTCCACTGCCTTGCATCTGCCGACATATGTACAACTACTTTAAATCCAACTTTTGCACTCATAATCCCTATACTAAGACCTAGATTTCCTGTGCTACCTACTTGAATAGTATAGTTTGAAAAGAATTCTATAAATTTGTCTTCTGCAAGTATAGAGTAATCATCTTCATATGTAAGCATTCCATTTTCAATAGCTAGCTCTTCTGCATGTTTTAAAACCTCATATATACCTCCCCTTGCCTTTATTGATCCAGCAATAGGAAGTAAATCATCTCTTTTTAATATTAAACTACCATATATTTTTTTGTTATAATCCATTTCCATTCGTTTCTTCATATTATCAATTTTAGATATAGGTGATTCAATAATACCATCTACAGTCTCTGGAAATACTTTGGATATGTATGGAGCAAATCTTTTTAGTCTTTCTTCTGCCTCTAGTACATCTTCATAGGAAATTGGTAAATTATCCTTAACCTTATCGAAATTTTTATATTTTGGATTAAACCAAATCGTTTCCATTAGATTCTTTAGTTCTTCTAATAATAAATTTTTATCCTCCATAATACACGCTCCTTAAAATTATTTATATAAAATATTGCAGCAATAATTAATATTATTATATTTCTACTGAAAATATATTACAAGGACAAAGCTAAAAATTCAAAATTGTGGTAAAATATAGCTATTACACATTGAAATTTTCATTAAAAACTAAAGGAGGATTTTATATTATGATAAATTTAGAGCAAAATCTTGAAAAATATGCTGAGCTTGCTGTAAAAGTTGGTATCAACTTAAAAGAAAAAGAAGGCTTACTTATTATGGGTAATACAGAAACACTACCTCTTGCTAGGCTTATAATGAAAAAAGCTTATGAAGCAGGGGCAAAACATGTGGAATTCCAACTATCTGATGATGAAATGAGTTTAATCAGATACAATCATGGCAAAGATTATGTTTTTGATAATTTCCCACAATGGAAGGTAGACTCACTTGAAGATATGTATAAAGATAACTACCACCAACTTTTTATTAATGCCCCAAATCCAGAGCTATTAAAAGATGTTCATGGTGACTTAGTTGCTAAGAGTCAAAAATCAGCATCTCAAGCAATGGCTCCTATTATGCACTATAGAATGACTGGCTTTACAAAATGGTGTATTGTTGCAATGCCTTCTGAAGCATGGGCAAAGAGTGTATTCCCAGACCTAGATTCAAAAACTGCAATAGAAAAATTATGGGAAAAGGTATTCGAAGCAACTCGTGTTGACCAAGAAGACCCAGTTAAGGCCTGGGAAGATCATGATAAAAACTTAAAAAAATATAGGGACTTTTTAAATGAAAAGCAATTTGAAAAATTAGTGTTAAAATCTCCAGGAACAGATTTAGAAGTATATCTTGCAGAAGATCATTTCTGGATGGGTGGATCTAAAGAAAGTCTTGCTGGAGATCCATTTGTTGCTAATATTCCTACAGAAGAAGTTTTTACTACACCTCATTCTAAAAAGGTGAATGGTACCCTGAAAGCTACAAAACCACTTAGCTTAAATGGAAAACTTGTAGATAATTTCGGATTCACCTTTAAAGATGGGAAAGTGGTAGATTTCTATGCTGAAAAAGGCTACGATGTTTTAGAAAAGCTTATGGAAAATGATGAAGGCGCCAAATATTTAGGGGAAGTTGCATTAGTTCAAAACGACTCACCTATTTCAAATACGGGTATACTTTTTAATAATACATTATTTGATGAGAATGCTTCAGTTCACTTTGCACTTGGTAGAGCATACGCCTATGCAATGCAAAATGGTTCTAATTTGACGGAAGAAGAATTAAAAGCGAAAGGTGCAAACTTCAGTTTAATACATACTGATTTCATGGTAGGTGGACCAGAGCTTAATATAATTGCCTATGAAAAAGATGGTACTGAGACCCCATTATTCAAAAATGGAAATTGGGTGTTTTAATTAATATAAAGGACGAGTCACTATACACTCGTCCTTTATATTTTTCTTTTTATATTATACTTAATTTTATTATTAAATTTTATTTTAAGCTAGGTAGGTCATTAGCAAAACCATAAAAGTCTTCATAGCTTCCTTTATAGTCTATATTTGCATTTTCTTCAACTGAACCAATTATATGATTTTCTATAAGATATGTTTTCATTCCAATTTTTTTCGCTATCATATCTTCATCTACATCATTTCCTACCATAATGCATTGTGATGGCTGTTTCTTTATATTATCTAGTATCTCTTCATAAAACTTCAGTTGTGGTTTACAGTAATGCATTTTTTCAAAGCTTGTAATAAATATAAAGTCCTCTTTATTAAGGCCTGCCCACTCTATGCGATGGAGAACAGCTTTTTCTGGAAATAATGGATTTGTTGCAACCACTAAATTATATCCTTTTTCTTTAAGTAAAGCTATGGCATCTATCATATGATTATTTTTAGTAGCTACATTTTTAATATTATTAAAATCCTTCTCGTAAAAATCGCTCAAAATTGGATTTAATACCTCCGCTTCGTGATCTACTCTTTCATAAAAATCTTCGAAAAATGCTTCTTCATTAGTTTTGCTAATATCTACATTATTAATCATATATTTAGTTGATCCCCAAATATTTTTAGTAATTTCCTCAAGTGTAAAATAATCTTTCAGCTTCTTTCCTAACTCTGCAAAGTACTGTTTTGTAAATAACTCAGTATCCATTGGCAGCAAAGTACCGTCTAAGTCGAATAATATTGTTGTAATCATACAGTCACGCCTTTCCTATGTATAAAGTTTATTAGTGC
>JAEWHG010000224.1 GCA_023387935.1 Bacillota bacterium | reverse complement strand
AAGCTAATTGAACTAGGAATGCAAAGATAATTTATAAAAAACAGTACTAAAAAATGATGATATATAAGTTTTAGAGGTGTTTTATAATAAAAATAGAACAAAGAAGTAAATGCAGATAGCAAAATAGTTAACCTTACTCCTAATAAATATAGAATATTTAAATTACTAATGAGAAATAAAAGAAGGGAGAGTTAGTTTTATCAAGAGCTAATTCCCTTCTTTTATAAATTTTTAAATAACTTAATGAGATACTGTAATATTTTTAGTTTTCCATAAATAGTTTTTGTTGATTCAGTTTCCAAATAGAATACTTAATAGAGTTTACTAAAACATCTGCCATTTTCATCACAAGGCTTAGTCTAGTGTTTTGTAGAACCATATATTCCATATACCCAGATAAGTTTACTATTCCGGTGATATTTATATCCCCCACAGCAGGAAGTGTTTTATTTACTCCAGCGCCAGGTCTTAATGGACCATTGCCCACTGAAATATAACCTATCCTATCCATTTTTCCTAAGCAAGCATCTATAGCTACAACAAAAGGATGATCAAAAGAATTGTAAATACCCTCTATTTTTTCGCTTAAATTTTTTGCATGAACAGGATCATCTAAAGTACCATATACGTAAATATCCTTATATTTTGAAAGAGAATGAACAAGCTTATGGCCTATAATTGGCCCTAAAGCATCTCCAGTAGATCGATCTGTTCCAATACAAAGAAGAACAAACTCTTTATAGGGTGGTTTATAATACGTATTAATGTATTTAGAAAGCATGATACTAAAATCAACAGAAGCCATAGGAGTATCAATACTTAAAGAATCATAGTTTTGTAAATGTGCTAAAGACATATAAATTCCTCCTCAAAATAAGTCTACCTAAGCTATAATTAGCTTTTCCCAAATAGATTATCTAATACTAAAAATATGATAATAAAGTTCTAACTATGTAATTAGTTCCAATAGTTATATTTAAAACAACAAGATAATTATTAAAAGAGAAAAAGAGATAGAGGATTTTTATGAGATTTATTGAATATTAAATATGTAGAAAAGTATTTTATGTTTCATGTGAAACAAAAACTTATAAGGAGATTCAACATGCATAAGAAAAGAAGAGGGCTAATTATTTTAATTATTGTAGGTATTATTCTATTATCAATAAATCCGAAAACAAAAAACTATTTAAAAGCAAAGTCAGAGTCAAGTGAAGGAAGTATATCCTTAATTAAAGAAGTTGAAACAACCCATAGTAGTCAAATTATTTATGAAAAGTTAGATAATGGATTGTTACAATATTGGGAAGGAATATTAATCTATTATGATATGAATGGCAACCAAGTATGGAGCGTGAATTTAAGTATAAATAGACCAACAATAAAAACAAATACCAATAGTGTTTATGTAATAGACGAAAATAAAAACCAAATAATCCGAATAAATAAAAATGGAGAAGTAGTCTATAAAAACACATTAGATAAGCCATATAAAAATTTTAGTATCTGTGAGGACAACTACGTAGTCTTGCATCACGCCTCTGATAGTCCAGTTCAATATTTAACCATAATTGATGAAAAAGGAAGCAAAATAGGAGAGATAACATTATCCGAAGGCATGGTAACGAATTTAGCTATTTCAAAAGCAAATGAAAAAATAGCACTAAGCACTATAGGTATTAATGGAGATTCTCTAGAAAACAATGTATCTATTTATGATTTAAAAGGAAATTTATTAGGTGTAGAAAATTTAAAAAACAATATTATTATCAATATTTTTTATAATAAAAAGGGAGATTTAATTGTAGTTGATGAGAAAAATATATTTAGCATAGATGAAAATAATAAGGTAAAATGGGAGACTAATTTTAATGAGACAATAGATCGTATAAGCAAAAACAATATGGACTACATTACAATATATAGTGAAGGCAGTAATAAAAATAGTATTATTTATTCAACTAGTGGTAATAAAATGAAAACATTAGGCTACGATGGAAAATTTATAGGAGAAATAAAAACAAAGGAAGACATCTTAGATATAGATAATTATAAAAATGATATGATAGCACATTCCTTAAGAACCGTGTTTAGATATAGCAAAAACGGGGATGTTAAGATGGAATATCCATATTCTAGTGATATTTTAAAAAGCTTTGGACTCTCTGAAAATAATATTGCAGTTATAACGAGAGAAAAAGTAGCTTTCTTACAGCATAAGAAAAAATAAGAACCTGATCCGTTAGTGCAATCAAAGATTGCATACGGGTGCCCCAAAACCTTGTTGTATTAACAATAAGAACCCTACTCATTAACGCAATCAAAGATTGCTAATGGGGCTCGGGAACCTTGTTATATTTACAATAAAAATTTAATAAATATGTGTATTTACGATATTGACATTGGAGGCAGTAATCTATAAGGTAATACTAGTAAAAGAAAGAGAAATGAAGGTGAAAATAATATATGTCCTATAAAGCACTATATAGACGATTTAGACCAAAAGTTTTTGAAGATGTAGTTGGGCAAGACCAAGCAATTGCTATTTTAAAAAATCAAATAGCATCTTCTAATATTGCACATGCATATCTTTTTACAGGTACAAGAGGAACAGGAAAAACATCTACTGCTAAAATATTCGCTAGAGCAGTAAATTGCCTTAATACTGAAGATTCTAATCCATGTAATCAATGTGCAGTATGTGAAGGTATTTTAACAGAAAATATAATGGATGTTATTGAAATAGATGCTGCTTCTAATAATGGCGTAGATAATGTAAGGGAAATTAGAGAAAATGTTAAATATCCTCCATCTAAAGGAAGATATAAAATATACATTATAGATGAGGTTCATATGCTTAGTACAGGGGCTTTCAATGCCCTATTAAAAACATTGGAAGAACCCCCTAGTTATGTTATATTCATACTGGCTACGACAGAGCCACATAAAATACCAGCTACTATATTATCTAGGTGCCAAAGATTTGATTTTAAACCAGTTAAAATAATAGAAATAATGAAAATGTTAGGAAGTATATGTGAAGATTTAGGGCTAAATTATGAAGAAGAAGCTCTTCGTCTAATAGCTCTTAATTCTGATGGTGCACTTAGGGATGCACTAAGTATCTTAGAACAGTGCATATCATTTACGGAGGATACTTTAACCTATAATAATGTAGTCAGTATATTAGGAATGGTTAATTATGAATTTATATTTAATTTAGTCAATAAGATTGCAGAAAAGGATACTTCCAGTGTGCTTACGCTCATTAATCAGATCATTATGGAGGGTAAGGATATAGGTCAGCTAATGAAGGATATCATTAGTCATTTTAGAAGCATTTTACTTGCAAAGATGAACGTAGAAATAGATGAAATAGTAAGTTTGCCAGAAGAAAGACAAAATCATCTTAAGGAGCAAGGAAAGTTATTTACTATAAACCAAATAACCTCTTTTATTTATAGCCTTTCCGATATTGAAAGTAAATTAAAAAATTCAGCTCAGCCCAGAGCATTAATAGAAGTAGGTGTTGTGGGGTTGTGTAGCAAAGAGCTAGATGATTCTTTAGAAGGACTTATAGAAAGAGTAAGGGACTTAGAGAAGATAATATCATCTGGAGAGATTAAGGTAAATTCTATGAATAGGAACATAGGAGCTTCACAAAAAAATAATTCCAATCATATGGTTTATACTCAAAACAAAAAAGCTGAAGACAATAAGGCGGCATATAATGATAATTTAAAAGAAAAAGAATCAGTTCAATCTGAAGAAAGTAGAAACAGTGAAACAACCTTAGATTTTGAAGCGATAAAAAATAATTGGCAACAAGTTTTAGAAGATCTACGTAAAGAGAAGAAGGCGTCAATACAAGCCCTTTTAATGGAGGGTAATTTAGTAAAATTAGATAAGGATGTACTTTTTGTTTCTTTTAAGGATGGTTTTGGATTCCATCGAGAGGCTTTAGATAAAGAAAAGACAAAAGAATATATAAGTGGTATAATTAAAAGGCTTACAGGACAAAGCATAAAGCTTTCATTTGTAATGGAGGATCAGCTTTTAATGGAAAGTGAGCCAAAGGAAAAAATAGATCCTATTGAAAAGCTTAAGGAAGTATTACCTAAGGAAATACATGATATACTAGAGGTAGTAGATGAATAATATATTTAGGTTAATTATGATATAATAAAAATAATGAATTTAAGAGATATAAGGAGGAAGTTTTATGGCTAAAAAAGGTGGATTCCCAGGAATGGGTGGAGTTAACATGAATAATATGATGAAGCAAGTACAAAAGATGCAAAAACAAATGGAAGAAACACAGGCAGAGCTAGAGCAGAAGGTTCTTGAAACAAGTGCTGGTGGCGGAGCTGTTAATGTTAAAATTACAGGTAAAAAAGAAATCGTAGGAATAACGATTAAGCCAGAGGTAGTGGATCCAGACGATGTTGAAATGCTAGAGGATTTAGTTATGGCAGCTATTAACGAAGCGATTCGTGCTGCAGATGATATGATGTCTTCAGAAATGGGCAAGATTACAGGAAAAATGAATATGCCTGGATTATTCTAGTTTTCCCGATCTAATGAAATGAGGGTAACAAATTATGAATTACTATTCGTCATCAATTGCTCAGTTAATTGAAGAATTTACTAAGCTTCCTGGTATAGGAAGAAAAACAGCTCAAAGACTGGCATTCCATGTTATTAGTATGCCCAATCAAGATGCTCATAATTTAGCGGATGCAATTGTAAAAGCAAAAGAAAATATAAAATACTGTAAGGTATGTACAAACTTAACAGACCAAGAAACCTGCAATATTTGTAGTGATAAAAGAAGAGATCCCTTAACAATTTGCGTTGTTGAAGATCCTAGAGACGTAGTGGCTATGGAAAAAACCAAAGAGTTTAAGGGCTACTACCACGTACTACATGGCGCAATATCACCCTTAGAAGGTGTGGGTCCAGAGGATATTAAAATTAAAGAACTATTAGCACGCTTATCAGAACAAACTGTAGATGAAGTAATCATTGCTACAAATCCTAATATTGAAGGCGAAGCTACTGCAATGTACTTATCAAAGCTTTTAAATCCATTAGGAATAAAAGTAACAAGAATTGCCCA
>JAEWHG010000189.1 GCA_023387935.1 Bacillota bacterium | reverse complement strand
TTAAAATATCCTATGTACAATTATACTTTGCACCTGTAGCTCAGTAGGATAGAGCAACGGTTTCCTAAACCGCAGGTCGGGGGTTCGACTCCCTTCAGGTGCACCATACTTGAATTAGCAATCTCAATTCCTTAAAGGCATTGAGATTTTTGTTAGTTTTGAAATTAATTATATATTGGCTGAAATAAGTAGAAATTTTGAAAAATTTCTTAGGTAAGTTTTAGTTTTGAAGGTTTAATTTTTAAATATTAGTGCCTCGGAAATTATAACAAGAAATCTAGACAAAATTAAGAATATAGGCTATACTAATATAGTAGAATTCAGAGAATGGTACTCTTTTTTCTATTTTAAGTTTCAAATATTTTTAATCAACAATATTAGTTAATTTAAAATGTGAGCTATGGGGGATTAGTAATATTGAATGAAAGATTTATGATACAAGCTATAGAAGAAGCAAAAAAAGCATTTGAGAAAAAAGAGGTCCCTATAGGTGCTGTTGTTGTTAGAAATAATGAAATAATAGGTCGAGGTCATAATTTAAGAGAAACATTAAAAAATGCCACATCCCATGCAGAAATAATTGCCATTCAAGATGCTTGTAATTTTTTAGGTGGATGGAGGTTGACAGATTGCACTTTATATGTTACAATAGAACCCTGTCCTATGTGTGCAGGAGCTATTTTGCAGAGTAGGATAGAAAAGGTTGTAATCGGTGCAATGGATCCTAAAGCTGGTGCATGCGGGTCTATATTAAATCTTTTAAATAACGCTAGTTTTAATCATCAAACTGAAATTGAAACGGGTATATTAGAAGATGAGTGCTCCCAGATAATGAAAAGTTTTTTTAAATCTCTAAGAAATAAATAGAGAATTTGTGTAGTGATTAAAATATGGAGAAATGTCCGAGTTGGCTAAGGGGCACGCCTGGAAAGCGTGTAAGGCCGAAAGGCCCCGTGGGTTCGAGTCCCACTTTCTCCGCCATTAAAAAGTTTAAAAGTTTGCTGTGCTAGACGGGGAGGTAGCGGTGCCTCGTAACCTGCAATCCGCTATAGCAGGGTTGAAATCCTCTTGGAGGCTTGTACTTTGTAGGGCTGGCTTAAACAAGTGGCAATGAGGATTGGGTCCTACGCAACGAAAAGTCATGAATCCCGTCAGGTCTGGAAGGAAGCAGCGGTAAGTGATCCCTTTCGTGTGCCGCAGGGAAGCCTAGTCTGAGCTAACTATTTAGGTAACGCCTATGGAGACAAGTCGAATTGAGGTGCACAGCTTAAATAATATATTATATAAACCATAAAACCATGATAATTTTATCATGGTTTTTATTGTGGAATAATTTAAATTGAATAGGCCTTATTGTACTATACATCCATATTAATTCCGTAGGCACTTAGATTTTATTTTTATAGGATATTGTTAAGATTAATTTTAAAATAAAGCTAATATATGATACACTGATATTGTAAAAGCCAGTAGGATGATTAAAAAACAGGATAGATTACAAAATTAATTGTTAAAAAATTAACTAAGAAGAGGTGTCTGTTTTGATTACTATAAGCATTTGTATAGGTAGCGCATGTCATCTTAAAGGAGCATATAACGTAATTAAAGGCCTACAGAAAATTATAGAAGAAAAAAACTTAGAAAACACTGTAGCTATAAAAGCTGCATTTTGTTTAGGGGAGTGTACAAAGGCCGTTTCAGTACAGGTTAATGATGATAAAGTTGTATCAGTTAGGGAAGAAACAGTAGAAGAATTTTTTGATACGAACATCTCTAGGAGGTTATAATGGTGGATTTTATAAATTTCTTAAGAGAAAGATGTAATAATTGCCATAAATGTTTACGAGTATGTGCATCCAAGTCTATATCAATTCTTGAAGAGTATGCAGAAATCATTGATGAGAGATGTATTTCATGTGGTAAATGTCATGTTGTTTGTCAAAATCAAGCTTTGCATATAGATAATAATGTTGATAAAGTAAAAAATGCTATAAAAAGAAATAAAAAGATAATAGCGAGTATTGCCCCTTCATATGCAGGCGCTTTTGAAATGGAAAATGAGTCTCAAATAGTAACTGCATTGAAACTTCTTGGATTTGACATAGTTGAGGAAGCTGTAATAGGAACTTCAATAGTAGTAGATTACTATAAAAAATACGTAAAAGAAGGTGTATACGAAAATATAATTACTACAAATTGTCCGTCTGCTAACTATATGATTGAAAAATATTATCCTTCTTTTATAAAATATATGGTTCCTATAGTTTCTCCTATGATCGCTCATGGCAAACTATTAAAGCATAAATATGGAATGGATAGTCATGTAGTATTTATTGGGCCATGTATTGCTAGAAAAGTAGAAGCAAATGAATTTCAACATAAGGGAATTGTAGATTCAGTATTAACATTTCAAGAATTAGATGAATGGTTTAGGGAAGTTGGGATAGAGTTTAAAAACTTAGAGTCCCAAGAATTTGATAATATATCTTATAAAAGAAGTAGTTTCCCTTTAGAAGGCATAATATTGACAGATGATTTGGAAGCCTCATCCAAACAGTATGAAATGATAAGGGTAATGGGCTCTGATAGATGCAAATCAATATTAGATTATATTGAAAAAGAAAATGTTAGTGGCGTCTGTGTAGAACTTAATATATGCGAAGAAGGCTGTATAAATGGGACGGGAATGCCAAAGGATCATACGAGTTATTATACAAGAGAAAAAAGAGTAAATAGGTATCTAGATAAAAAAAGGAGTTACACAAATATTAATATTGAAATAGAGAATGTTAATAAAAGTATAGATTTTTCGAAATTATTTGTTAATAAAAAAGTTAACAGAATGAAGGCCTCTGAGAAGGATATACAAGAAATATTAAAAAAGATGGGGAAATATAAGCCAGAAGATGAGCTGAATTGTGATGCATGTGGATATATAACTTGCAAAGAAAAGGCGGAATCTATATTTGAAGGAACATCGGAAGTAAATATGTGCTTACCTTTTATGAGAGGAAAGGCTGAAAGTTTAAAGAATGTTATTTTTGATAATAGTCCCAATGCAATTTTTCTTTTGGATAATGAACTATATGTAAAAGAATTTAACACTTCTTCAGAAAGAATATTTAGAATAAAAGCAGATAGCATAAAAGGTAAACCTATATCAAAAATAATAAATGATGAAGAGTTTAGCAGAGTCATGTTGACAAAAGAAAGTCTTATAGGGCATAAAATTGTGTATCCTCAATATGGTGTTGTAATAATTGCTAATATACTATATCTGGAAAAACAAAACGTTATTATGGCCATTATGACAGATATAACATTAGCTGAGAAAAACAAGGAAGAACTAGAAAGAGTAAAAGAAAAAACATTAGATGCTGCGCAAGAAGTAATAGATAAACAAATGAGGGTAGCTCAAGAAATTGCAAGTTTATTAGGAGAAACTACTGCAGAAACAAAGGTAATACTTACGAAGTTAAAAGCTATAGCATTAGGGGAAGTAGGTGATATTTAATGGAATTTTTCATTGATGTTGCTTATGATAGTTTGAATAAGCACGGCGAAGAATTATGTGGTGATAAGGTTGAAGTTGTAGAAACGGATGAAAGTATCATTATTATATTGGCCGATGGACTTGGAAGTGGAGTAAAGGCTAATATACTTGCTACAATGACAACAAAAATAGCAGGAACTATGCTCAAAGAAGGTGCTAGCATCTTTGAAACTGTAGATACTATAGCAAATACACTTCCAATGTGCAATGTTAGAAAATTAGCTTATTCTACATTTGGAATTATAAAGATACATAGAGATGGAAGGGCATATATCATTGAATATGATAATCCTCCTATGTTTTTAACACGAGATAATAAGGTTATGGATATTGAAAAAAGAGAGATTATAATAAATGAAAAAAAAATAAAGGAAAGCCACATAAATTTAATAGAAGGAGATACATTGACATTAGTTAGCGATGGCGTTGTTCATGCTGGGGTAGGTGGCGTTTTAAACCTAGGTTGGCAATGGGAGAATGTATCCAATTATTTGATAAAACAAGTAAAAAAAGAAAAATGTGCAAAGGGGATTTCAAAAAATCTAGTTGATACTTGCAAGTGTTTATATGAGAATAAACCTGGAGACGATACTACTGTTGTTGCTGTTAAAATAAGAAAACCTGAAATTATAGACTTATTTACAGGACCACCTGAAGATGAATCAAAGGATTCTAAAGTAATAGAAGATTTTATGCGAAATAATACAAAAAAAATTGTATGTGGAGGAACAGCAGCTAAAATAGTAGGTAGAGAATTAGATAAAGATATAATAGTAGACATAGAATCAATGACAAAGGATGTACCACCAATGGCAAAAATAGAAGGTATAGATCTTGTTACTGAAGGGGTACTTACACTTAGTAAAACAGTTGATAAAATAAAGAAATACGCCGACTATTCAACTAATAGTTACACAGTCAACGATTTAAAAGGAAAAGATGGGTCATCTAACTTAGCAAGAATGCTAATAGAAGATTGTACTCATCTTAATTTATGGGTTGGAAAAGCTATAAATCCAGCTCATCAAAATCCTAATTTACCAATCGATTTAAGTATAAAACTACAAGTAATAAATGACCTATCGAAATTAATGTTGAGTTTAGGTAAGAAGGTCTCAATAAATTATGTTTAATTAAGAAAATTTTTTTAAAATCAAAGATATCATTAAATTGGTGTATAATCCTATGCTGATCATTTATTATTGAAAAAAATTATTGCGTCTGTTATAATTTTAAGAATATATAGAAAATATTATTCAATACATAAAAATATAATTTACACTTAAAAGGAGATGCATAAAAGTGAAATATATTGAAAATTATTCAACAGACCCACGTTATAATTTAGCATTTGAAGAATATGTTTTTAAAAATTTGCCGTTAGAAGATGGATATGTTTTGTTGTGGAGAAATGAACCTGCAATAATAGTAGGTAAAAATCAGAACTCTGTTGAAGAAATTAATATGGATTTTGTAAAGGAAAATAATATACATATTGTACGTAGAGTTACAGGAGGCGGTGCAGTTTATCATGATCTTAACAATCTAAATTTCTCATTTATAGTAAAAGCAGAAGATATTGGAGAGATAGATTTTAAAACTTACACAATACCAGTTCTTAGAGCATTAGAGAAATTGGGAATACCTTGTGAATTATCCGGTAGAAATGACATTACAATAGATGGAAAGAAATTCTCTGGCATTGCACAAAGCGTGGTAAAGGGTAGAGTACTAAATCATGGAACTTTACTTTTTAATTCTCAGTTAGATGTGGTAGAAAAAGCGTTAAATGTAAAAAGAGATAAAATTGAATCTAAAGGTGTAAAATCTGTCTCTAGTAGGGTTACAAATATTAAGCCTTATATAAAAGAAGATATTGATGTGTTGGAGTTTAGAGATATATTACTTAAGAACATATTTGAATATATAAATAAACCGATTGAAAAATATGAGTTAACAGAAGAAGATAAAGATGCTATTCAAAAGATGGTAGACGAAAGGTATGGTACTTGGGATTGGAACTTTGGTAAATCGCCTAAATTTAACTATAGAGGGTACAAAAGATTTGCTGGTGGCGGAGTGGAAGTAAAGCTTCAGGTAGAAAAGGGACGAATAGATAATTGTAAAATATATGGGGACTTCTTTGGTAAAGGAGACATAGGAGTATTAGAAGAAAAGTTAAAAGGAATAAAATATGCTGAAGAAACAGTAGAAGAAATATTAAAAGATTTTACTATTGGTGATTATTTAGGAAGAATTTCAAAGGAAGAATTTTTAATGTGTTTGTTTGATCAAGAATAGTTCACTATGTACAAAACATACAGCAAAAAACTGCATCCATATTGGGTGCAGTTTTTTATCTATATAAATTTAATAGGGGGGCAATTAAAAAAGATAGATGGTACTATTCGTTGTATAAGCTTTGATATTGGCTACAGTTTCACATATATCAAAGTTAGGCGTTTTAGCATTAACTCTATGATTAGAGTAATTCTTTATATTTTCAGCATAGACTACTGGTATGCCGATATTAATATTTCCGTGGGTGGTGCTTGCTTCAAATTGTATTCCAGTATCTTTAGGAATAGCTCCAATAACTTCAATTTTAGAGTTCGTAGTTTTTAAACTTAGGGATTGCAATTTATCATAGACAATGTCTTTTATAGTGATTTTACTATTGGATGTGAGACCTTCGATTCTTTTGATACTGCTATTATTTACAAATATTCTACTGTTTTTTGTAGCCGCTAATAGATTTATAGCACTACAATTTTCAATAGTTATCTTTCCATTGGTTGTTGTACAGCTAGTATCTTCCTTTGTTTCTATATTATATATCTGTATACTGCCATTTTTAGTTTGTAATAAAAGCTTATTACAATTTAGTCCATTAGCTGTAATAGAGCCATTTGTACTTTGCGCTTTTATTAAATTATACATGTTATTAGGTACTTCAACCTTCAATTTAACTCCAGCACCTTCTAGTGGCCTAGGGTAGAAGTAAATAACATTCTTATCTTCATTTAAAGTTAATATAGGGTTATTAGCTTCATATTTACCTTCTTTTGCAGAAATAAAAGCAGTTACTCTAACTGTTGGTTCATCCCAGCTGTTTATTAATATATTACCATTGTAGGATTCGAACTGAAGTGATACTTGATCTATATCACTTATTTTTTTTTCTATTACTTCTTCATATGTTTTGGTAACTCCAAATAAATCTGCGTTAATGAAAGCATCTGAATCTACGGCTTTCTCTACAACATCAATAATTTTTTCAGCGAAGTTAATAGATTTATCAGCGAATATAGAGCCTAGATTTATCATTTTTTTTCCAAATTGCTCGCCGAATACATCAAATTTATCTTCTAAATGCTCACCAAGATTTTCGAATCTCTTACCTAATGATTCTAGCATTTCCTCGAAATCTCTATTCTTATTAGATTCGTATTGTTCTTTTTTATTTTCTTGATGGTCATATGTATAATCTTCATTTTTGGAAAGATTCACTTTGTTTGGATTAAAAGAACTGAAAGCCTCTTGTGTAGCTTGATCATACTCCATGTCTCCTAGAGCATCTAAAAGTTGTTCCGCTTCAGTTTCCGTAACCTTGCCTTGCTCTAGAAGCTTTAATATTATTAATCTTTCTTCACTCATTTCACATTCTCCCTTCCCTGTATAAAATAATAAATAAAGCGTCAAGTAAAAAGCTTTTTTAAAACAATACTAAAGTTATTCCTTCAATAGATTTACAGCCTCTTCAGCAGTAATTTCACCTTTACTTAACTTTTCTAATACTTCTTTTTTATTAATAGTAGATATAGGCTTTGATGAATACCCTAACGCAGTAATAACATTTTCTAATTTTCCTCTAACAGTTGGGTAAGAAATACCTAATTCTTTTTCGATTTCCTTAATATTTCCTCTGTTTTTAATAAATACCTCAATAAAATTTTTATATTCTGGAGATAGTTGGCAAAATTTGCAAGGTTCGAAAGTACCTTCGATTGTTGTGTGGCAATTTGAGCAATGAAGCTTAGTAACTTCTAAGGAATGGCTACATACCGGGCATTGTCCTAATATTTCTTTTTTCATTTAACAGCACTCCTCTCTCTTTATTATATAAACTCCTAATTCTATACTTTAGTTATTCCCTAAAACATTAAAAAAATTAATAAAAACATTAAAATATTTAACTTATAATTTAATATTATTAATTATATTAGAAAATGTCAATATATATTTTATAATTAGATAGAAATAATTTAAATAATATGGATATAATTAATAGTAATGCAGTGTAGTATTAAAAAATACAATTTGTTCATATATAGAATACATTGAATAATATGGGCCCTATTGTTATACTTAGATATATAATTTAAAAATGGAGGTAGTAAAATGAATAAGGAAGTTGATGCTAGAGGAATGAATTGTCCGCTACCAGTAATTCATACAAAGAAGGCCTTAGAAGATATAGAAAATGGCAGAGTTACTACCATTGTAGATAATGAAGTTGCGAAGGAAAATATATCTAAACTTGCTAAAAGCATGAATCTTAAGGTGGATATCAAGCAAAATCAAGGGAATTATTATATCGATATTTTAAAGGATCAAGTAGCAGAAATAATGAATATTGAATCAATGGATACTCAAACTGTTTCCAATAATAAGAAAAATTTAGTTATTTTAATTTCAACGGATATATTAGGAGAGGGCTCGGATGAATTGGGTAGATTACTGATGAAAAGTTATCTATATGCTTTAACAGAGGTAAATCCGTATCCTACAAGCTTAATATTTTTAAATAGCGGCGTAAAATTAACAATAGAAGGTTCTGAAGTGGTAGAACATATTAGAACATTAGAGTCAAATGGTGTTGAAGTTCTATCATGTGGAACTTGTCTGGACTATTTTAAAATAAAAGATAGATTGACAGTTGGCGGAATAAGTAATATGTATACAATTGTAGAAAGATTAAATGGTGCTAGTAATACCATAAGGATTTAGTTAAGAGGGGTAAATGATGATAGAACAACAATTTTATGTAGTAGTATTTGAATCAACGCATTATGCAATTGCTGGGGAAAAAGTATTTAAAGAAAATGGCTATGAATTTGATGTTATTCCTACTCCGAGAGAGATTACTCATAGCTGTGGATTATCAATTAGATTTAAAGTGCAAGACGTAGAGAATATTAGAAGAAAAATGCAAGATGCACATATTTCTATTAAAGGAATATATGAAATACAAAAAATTAATGATAAAAAGGTTGTTAAGGAAATTATTTAAGGGAGTTGAAAAGGAGTGCCAATAAAGTTAGAGGTAGGAGACGTAGTTGAATTAAAAAAACAACATCCTTGTGGAAGTAAAAATTTTGAAATTTTAAGAACCGGTGCGGATTTTAGAATAAAATGTTTAGGCTGTGAAAAGCAAATTTGGCTTGAAAGGCCAGAACTTGAGAGAAGAATAAGAAAAATAAATCATAAATAACAAAACAATTTTTACAAAATATTTTTAATTGGTAGAAACGTGTTATAATTATGATGAGAAGACTTATTTAGGCAGATATTTATTTCTGTCTAAATTTCTTTCGAGCGCTTGAAAATTAAAATACTTACGGAGGTGTTTTTCAATGAAATTTGCAAAAAGAATGGATTATTTGAAAGCATCAGAGATTAGAGAGTTATTAAAGTTAGCAGAGAGACCAGAAATTATTTCTTTCGCTGGTGGACTTCCTGCACCAGAGTTATTTCCTACAGAAGAGTTAGCGAAGGTTTCAGAAGTTGTATTAAGAGAATCTGGAAGACAAGCCCTTCAATATGGGCCAACAGATGGTTTTACTCCTCTTAGAGAGAAAATAGCAAAAAGAATGAAAGTATTTGGATTTGAAACAGATGCAGCAAATATTTTAATTACAAGTGGATCTCAACAAGGTTTGGATTTTTCTGCTAGAGTTTTCTTAAATGAGGGAGATATTGTAATTTGTGAAAGTCCAAGTTATTTAGGAGCTATAAATGCTTTTAAAGCTTGCATGCCAGAGTTTGTTGAAATAGCAACAGATGAAAATGGTATGATAATGGAAGACCTAGAAGAGGTTTTAAAAACAAGAGAAAATGTTAAGATGATTTATGTTATTCCAGATTTCCAAAATCCATCAGGAAAAACCTGGTCAATAGAAAGACGTAAGAGATTAATAGAGCTTGCTAATGAATATGATTTACCTGTTATAGAGGATAATCCATATGGAGAGCTTAGATTTGAAGGAGAAATTCCTCCATCACTTAAAGCTTTTGATACAGAAGGACGTGTTGTATTTTTAGGTACATTCTCAAAAACATTCTCTCCAGGTATGAGAATTGGTTGGGTAATTGCTGATGCACCGATACTTCAAAAATATAATTTTATTAAACAAGGGGCAGACTTACAATCTAGTACAATTGCACAGAGAGAAATGGACAAGTATTTAGAAATGTACGATCTTGATGCTCATATTGAAAAGATTAAAGGTGTATATAGAAATCGTAGAGATGTTATGCTAGAAGCCATTAAGGAGCATTTCCCAAGCAATGTTAGCTATACATACCCAGAAGGAGGACTATTTACGTGGGTAGTTCTTCCAGAAAACATAAATGCAAGAGATGTAATGCCAAAAGCCTTAGAAAACAATGTGGCTTTTGTTCCAGGTGGATCATTCTTCCCTAATGGTGGAAATGAAAATACATTTAGATTAAACTATTCAAACATGCCTGAAGATAAAATTAAAGAAGGTATTGCAAGATTAGGAAAAGTATTAAAGGAAATGATGTAAATATTGTAAAATAAAATTTGTTCGTTTATACTCACAAGTTTTATGTTGCACTCAATTCTAAGCTTCGCTTAGAATTTCAAGTGCTCAAAACAAAATCGAGAGTGACCGTTTGGTCACTCTCTTTTCCTTGTAAGGGGGAGATTGGGATGAATAAATGTTACATGTGGGGGCTATCTAATTATATAATTGCCTAGAAAGTAAATTAATATACATATAAAATAAAATTGTAAAAATAAATTTTAATCTAATGAATTAGTTATATAGAATATCTTTGTATATTTTGTGCAAACTGTTTTTAGAAAACATTTATTGTAATTTATATACATAAAATAATTAATATGTGTTGTAATTAATTAGGTGAAGTGGTATAATACTTTAATGTGAGAAAATCATTTCTCTGCCCTGTTAAGAAACAGGGCCGCTAAGTCCAAAGGGAGGTGGAAAAATGAATAAGTATGAATTAATTTACATTCTAAAGTCAAACGTTGAAGAAGAAAAAAGAACTCAACTATTAGACAAATTTAGAGGTATCATCGAAGCTGATGGAACAATTGAAAATGTTGATGAGTGGGGTAACAGAAAGTTAGCTTATGAAATCAGCAAACTGAATGAAGGATACTATACTTTAGTAAACTTCAGTGCTGGAGCAGATGTTCCAAAAGAATTAGATAGAAACTTAAAAATTGCTGATGAAGTAATTAGACATATGATTATTAGACTAGATAAATAATCTTAAAGGTGGGGTAAGGATGAATAGAGTAATTTTAATCGGACGTCTTGCTAGAGATCCAGAATTGCGTTTTACTGCAAGCGGAAAAGCCGTGGCCACCTTTAGTATAGCAGTAAATAGACCCTTTTCTAAAGAAAAGGAAGCAGATTTTTTCAACGTAGTAGTATGGGGGAAAAGTGCTGAGAACTGTGCTAATTATCTTGCAAAAGGTAGATTAGTAGGACTTGAAGGAAGACTTCAAAGCAGATCCTATGAAACTCAAACTGGGGATAAACGATACGTTACAGAAGTCGTTGCGGACCAAGTAGAATTTTTAGAGTGGGGAAACAAAGAAGGACAATCTCCATCTAGAAGAAATGATGATTTTGGATCTGTAGATATAGATATTAACGAATTCCAAGCCATGGATGACGACGAAGACATCCCATTCTAGAGAAGAGGAGGGAAAATGATGGTAAACAATAAAAGAAGACGTAAAACAAGAAAAAAAATCTGTGTTTTCTGTGCTGATAAATCAAAAAATATTGATTACAAAGATGTGCATAAACTAAAAAAATATATAACTGAAAGAGGTAAAATTTTACCAAGAAGAATTTCAGGAAACTGTGCAATTCATCAAAGAGAATTAACACAGGCTATCAAAAGATCAAGACACATCGCGTTATTACCATATACAATGGATTAATATTGATGTAATTAGTAGGGGCAACTATATGTTGCTCCTATTTTTTTTAAAAAAATAAGAGTAACCTCTAAAGGACTAAAAAATTTTAAACATCATAAATTTTAAATCTAAAAATAAGATAAAATAAATATTTAATTTAAGAAGTGAGTATAATTAAAACTGTAGCACTTCTTTTTTGCTAAGTTATTATGATTAAAGAGATCGATACTAAAATCTAAAATTGAGATTAGTGAAAATAAATATTAGAATATAAAAATTTTTACTTAAGTATTTAAGTTGTTTTAAAGGATTTATTATAATAGAAAGAGAATAGGTTATTATAATTTAAAGAAAAACCTAAAAGGAGTGAGCTAAATGGCATATATAGTAATAGGAGATAATTTCATAGATAGTGAGGATGTTTTTAAGACAATAAAAGAGAATACTAACTTTAAAAAAGTAAAGGATTTAACCAAGGGCTCAAAACGAGAAGACACTTTAGTTTTTCAAATTATACAGGATATAAATAAGTTGAAAAAAGAATTAAATCTAGAGGAGCAAGGTATAGATTCTGATGAAGAAGAATTAATTGAGGAATTAATGAGCTTTGCAGATGAGACTGCCTACGTTGTAGAAGAGTTTATGCCAGAGGATGCGGTATGCTACGTTTATTCTTATCATTACGATGAGGGGCTAGAAGAAATAAGGACCATCATTGTGGCTGCTGATGAGAGCATAGGAGGACTTAGATTGAGAGATGTTGCAGAAAGAATTTTGCGCTCTGTTGATTAGTAAAAAAATTGATCCAGATGGAGTTTTAACGCTTTTTCAATCATTTGAAGGTTTGTAGTTCTTAATTAATATTGAAAACTTAATATAAATCTTGCATTAAACTGATATTAAATTTGTAATTTTTTGATTTATTTGATTTAATAGTATATGTTACTAAACAATAAAAAATATGAAGGGGGAATTCTAAAATGGCTACACCGGTATTAAATGTTGAATTGAGGAATGTTAAAGGAAAAAGCAAAGTACTTGAGACAAGAAGGAATGGAAATGTACCAGGAGTAGTTTACAGCAGAGGAGAAAAGACGAAAGAGATATCACTAAATGAACGAGAAATGGAAAAAATATTATCAAGATATGGTCAAAGTATGAAAATAGCTTTGGATCTTGAAGAAAAGAGATCTTTTGCAATTATTAAAGAAATACAAAGAGGTAATATTAATAATGAAATATTGCATATGGACTTCCAGACATTAGATGAAAATGAGAAGATTAAAGTTCAAATGCCGATTCAAATTATCAATAGGGAGGCGGTAGAATCTTCAGTTCGATTTATACAGATGAGTATTAATGAAGTGGAGATTCAAACCTATCCTAGGTATTTACCAGACAAAGTTGAACTAGACGCTACTAAACTAAATGAAAAGGATGTTCTAACAATAGATGATCTAGATATTGCTGAAAATGAACATATTGAGATGTTAGAAGATAGAGAACAAGTAGTAGCTTCTTTTGTTTACATATCAAGTAAGACTGAAGTAGCTGAATCAGAAGCATAGTTAAATAACAATAAATGCCCCTATTGAAGTTTATTAATCATAGGGGCATTTATTATAGTTTAGAAATATTTAAAAATAAAGAATTCTTTTAAGCTGATATATTAGTATTTACATTTTGTAGTTAGCCGGCATAATATTACATATGGAGAAATAAAGATTCTTATAGATTTAGATATAATTTTTTAATAATTATTATTCTCGAATTTTTCATATTTTTTAATACTAAATTGTATACCTTA
The DNA here is from genome assembly GCA_023387935.1 of Bacillota bacterium. Taxonomy (GTDB): domain Bacteria; phylum Bacillota; class Clostridia; order Peptostreptococcales; family Natronincolaceae; genus Alkaliphilus_B. The sequence goes on along the minus strand of JAEWHG010000189.1, from coordinate 1,338 downwards.
TTTATTAGGAGTGTATGTTTTTGCTTATATGTCAGGTAGAATTCAAATAATCGGAGAGAAGTACAATATTAAATTAATTCCTGATTTGATAGAGTATAGACTTGGAAGAAGTACTAGGTTTTTAGTGGCAGGATTAATCGAGTTTAGTTTGAATTTTTTAAGAATATATTTTTAAAATAGTTACCAGATGGTTTTATATTCAATCTATTAAAAGTATAAAATCTAATCTTTTGGAAATAATTGATTAGAAAAGAGGGTAGGAGGAATTTACCTATGAAATATGCTTTTAGTAGTGAAGTTAGAAAAGATGTTGGTAAAAGTGCAAGTCAACGCCTAAGGGGAAGGGGATATATACCTGCTGTTATTTATGGTAGTAGCATAAATACATTACCTTTAGAACTTGATAATAAAGAAGTAGAAAATTTTGTGAGAATTTATGGTACCAGTGGTCTTGTAGGATTAAATGTTGAAGGAGCTAACTACACAGTTTTCGTTAAAGAAATACAGAAAGATTCTGTTACGGGTAAAATCATACATATTGACTTTCAGCAAGTAGGTCATAATGAAAAAATACATGTATCGGTTCCTATAATATTAAGAGGAAAATCCTTAGTTGAAAGAAATGGTTCTATAATTCAGCAGCAATTAAGGGATTTAGAGGTAGAATGTTCAGCTGAAAACATTCCTAAGGCCTTAGAATTCGATATTTCCAATTTAAATCCAGGAGATATTTTAAAGGTTGCAGATATGGAATTTAGTGAGGAATTTAGTATAATTCAAGATCCACAATCCATTATAGCATCAATAGCTTTTGCTCAGGATAATAGAGAAGACGAGGAAGAAATTTAAAAAATAAACAGCAGATATAGATTCAAATATCTATGTTTGCTGTTTTTATTTATTATTAATTTTAAATAATTTTAAAAAGTAGGTTGACAGTATTTTTAAATGATGATATAGTAGTACAAGTCGTCACCGGTTATCAATGTTGGTTATCAATGTTGAAAAAAATATTTAAAAAAAATAAAATAACTGTTGACAAGAAACAAAAAAAGTGATAAAGTAATAAGAGTCCCGCTTAGGAGACGAAGGGCCGAGCCCTTGAAGAGGTCTTTGAAAACTAAACAGTATAGATTTAAGCCAGCATAAATTTTAATCCATTTTTTAAAAAAATGGAACCCGCAATTTTAAATTGCAACAAACAATTTTTATTTAAGAGTTTGATCCTGGCTCAGGATGAACGCTGGCGGCGTGCCTAACACATGCAAGTCGAGCGAGAAAGAGGAAGCTTGCTTCCAAATTCTAGCGGCGGACGGGTGAGTAACGCGTGGGCAACCT
>JAEWHG010000162.1 GCA_023387935.1 Bacillota bacterium | reverse complement strand
ACATAGGGCCAGTAATCGGTTTACATGTTGGACCTGGTGCAATAGGAATTGCATACTACACAGAAAAAGATATTAGGTAGTTTAAACATTAACTAGCTAGATTTCTATATTTAAGAGGTGTAATGCCTGTAATTTTTTTAAATGCTATATTATAATAATTTTGATTATTATATCCTACAGTAAGAGCTATTTCTAATATAGATAAATTTGTGTTTAGCAATAAGTATTTACTTTTTTCTATTCTAACCTCATTAAGAAACTGGGAATAATTTTTTCCAGTTTCTTTTTTAAATAGATCACAAAAATAGCATTTATTTAATTCTAAATGCTGCGAAATTATATTTAGATTTAAACTCTCATCGTAATGCTTTTCAGTATATTCAATGGATCTTCTTACATGGAAGCTATAAGTTCCTTTATTAATATTTTCTATTAAGTTCAAAGCAAATATTCCTCCGATCATTAATTGATAAATAACATCATAAGACAAACATTATCATTTGACCTAAATATAGTTATAAAAACACAAATATATTTAAGATTTACAATCTAAAACGTGATAAACTTCTAATTAAATGAAAACGATTATCAAAATCATATTTATTGAATAATTATATCAGCTTCTATTGAATTATGTCAAATGAACATAGATATTAATTTTATCAATTTAATAATTTGATTATCGATCATATTCATACATAAGGAGAGATATATATGAGAAAATCTAAATTCTTTAAATTAACTGCTATTATTGCAATTTTTGTTTTAATGTTGACAGCTTGTTCAAGTCCAAGTAATGAAACTGTTACTCCTGAAGCTAATCAGCCTGATGAAGCCTTAACAGTTGAAATCACGGATGCTCATGGAACTGTTACTGTACCTGTAAATCCAAAAAACGTAGTTGCTTTAGATAATAGAACTTTTGAAACTTTAGCTGATTGGGGCATTGAATTAGCAGCAGCTCCAAAGCCTGTAATGCCTGAAGATTTACCATATGTAAGTGATGAATCAGTTCAAGATGTTGGAAGTCATGGTGAACCAAATCTTGAGGTTATAGCAGCTGTAGAACCTGAACTTGTAATTGTTGGTCAAAGATTTGCTAAATATTATGAAGATATCAAAGCATTAGTACCAAATGCGGCAGTTATTGATCTTAACATTGATGTTTCTGAAGGTGTTGAGACACCTGGAGAAAACTTAGTAAATGGACTTAAAGAAGCTACAATTACTTTGGGGAAAATTTTTGATAAAAATAAAGAGGCTGAAAAATTAGTAGCTGATTTTGACAAAGCAATTGAAGGTGCTAAGACTGCATATAATGGAACGGATACAGTGATGAGTGTTATAGTTTCTGGTGGAAATATCGGTTACTCAGCTCCTATGTCTGGACGTGTATGGGGGCCAATGTATGAAATATTCGGATGGGCTCCAGCATTAGATATTAACAGCGCTACTTCAGACCACCAAGGTGATGAAGTTTCAGTTGAAGCTATTGCTCAAAGTAATCCTGATTGGATTTTTGTACTAGACCGTGATGCTGGTGTATCTTCTAATAAGGGTGAAGCAGTTCCTGCACAGGATGTAATTGATAATTCTCCTGCTCTTCAAAATATAACTGCTGTTACTGAAGGAAAAATTGTTTATGCACCAAATGACACATATACAAATGAATCTATACAAACTTATTTAGAATTGTTTGGAAACATTGCAAACGCTTTAGCTAAGTAAGATAAAGGGGTAATATTAGTGCCGAAACATACAATAGAAAAAATAACCGGGGCTGAGAATTCTCAGCCCCAAAGTTACAATAAAATATGGACAAAACCTTTTATATTAGCAATTATAGTTGTTATTATTTTAGGGATGATATCACTATCTACTGGAGTATACGATATACTGGGACAAGAGGACGGAATCAACATGTTTTTCATAACTCGCGTTCCAAGAACAGTTGCGCTTATGCTTACTGGAGCTGCAATGTCAATGGCAGGACTGGTGATGCAATTGATTACACAGAATCGTTTAGTTGAATCGACCACAACAGGAACTATTGAGTGGGCAGGTTTAGGCCTTATCTTTGTTTATTTGGTATTTCCTGCACCAACTTTAGTTCAAAGAATGACTGGTGCAATCCTTTTTTCTTTTATAGGAACAATGATTTTCTTTTTGTTCTTAAGAAAAATTAAGCTTCGCTCATCTTTAATTGTGCCAATTATTGGTATGATGCTTGGAGCAGTTATTTCTGCGGTTTCTACTTTTATTGGTCTTGTTTTTCAAATGACACAAAATATAGAATCCTGGTTTGTAGGTTCTTTTGCGGCAGTTCAAATAGGCAGATATGAATATTTATGGCTAATTGTTGTAGTTACATTTTTTATTTTTATCTATGCTGATAGATTGACCTTAGCTGGATTAGGAGAAGATACAGCGACAAGCCTTGGGGTAAATTATAATAGGATCGTTCTTTTGGGTACTGGTCTTATTTCTCTTGCAGTGGGAATTGTTGCAGCTGTTATTGGAAACTTACCTTTCTTAGGTTTAATTGTACCAAATATTGTTTCAATGTATAGAGGTGATGATCTTAGGAGTAATTTGCCTTGGGTATGTGTAATAGGAATGGGTACTATAACTATTTGTGACATCATTTCTCGAACAATTATAATGCCTTTTGAAGTACCAGTTTCTTTAATACTGGGAACAGTGGGTTCCGTGGTATTTATTATTATTTTGTTAAGACAAAGGAGGCTAAGATGAGAGAATTAGAATATAGCAATAAAGAAAATGTAGAAATATATTCTAGCCTTCATAGTAAAGAAAGATCAGCAAGAGCTTTTCGTACAAAGAGAGAGGAAAGAAATTACTGGATTTTGTTGATAACTTTGATTGGTTTGGGTGCTCTTTCCACCTATGGACTTTTGGTTTATAATAATCCGGTTCCAATCGATTCCCCTTCTTTTATACCGGTTGTTAGAAGAAGGCTGGTAGCTATTGTTGCAATGATTATTGCTGCAATTTGTCAGAGTTTATCCACAGTTGCTTTCCAATCGATTACGAATAATAGGGTGATAACTCCTTCTCTTTTAGGTTTTGAAGCACTTTATACAACGATTAATACGAGCACAATATTTTTCTTTGGTGCCAGTACGTTTATTAGTTTCACTGGAATAGAATCATTTTTATTTAAAGTTGCCATTATGATCTTAATGTGTTTAATACTTTATGGGTGGTTACTTTCCGGGAAATATGGAAATTTACAACTAATGCTTTTGGTTGGAGTTATTATTGGAACTGGGCTTAAGTCCATATCTTCTTTTATGAGAAGAGTTCTTACACCATCGGAATTTGATATATTACAGGCAAGGCTGTTCGGTTCTGTAAATAATGCAGATTCTGAATATTTTATTGTTGCAATTCCAATTGTAATAATTGCAACATTACTTATTCTTACTTTTTCTAAGAGATTAAATGTATTGTCACTCGGAAGGGATGTCAGTATTTCATTAGGAGTAAAGCATCAAATTAGCGTAATCTATATGCTGATATTAGTTTCTGTTCTGATGTCAGTTTCAACGGCTTTGGTTGGACCACTTACTTTTTATGGATTTTTAGTTGCCACTTTGAGTTACCAAGCGGCACAAACTTATGATCATAGATATATTTTTCCGATGGCTCTTGCTATAGGATTTTTAATACTAACGGGAGCATACTTTTTAATGTATCATGTATTTAGTACTTTTGGTTATGTTTCAGTTATTATTGAAATGTTTGGTGGAATAACATTTTTAATTGTGATTTTAAGGAAGGGAACTTTATGATAAAAATAGATAATGTTAAAAAGGTGTATGGTGGCGAAGTAGAAATAGGGCCTGTAAATATTGAAATACCAAAGGCTGGTCTTACTTCTTTAATTGGACCGAATGGTGCTGGAAAGTCTACGACACTTTTAATGATCGGAAGACTCTTGGATATGGATGAAGGCCAAATTAAGGTAGCGAATATGGATGTTACTGAATCTAAATCAGAAGACTTAGCAAAAATTTTGACTATTCTAAGGCAAGAAAATCACTTTATAACGAGGCTTACTGTTAGACAATTAGTTGGATTTGGACGTTTTCCATATTCAAAAGGAAGATTAACTAAAGAGGATGAGGCTATTATCTCTAAATATATCGATTTTTTATGCTTGACTGATTTGGAAAATAGATATTTAGATGAACTTTCTGGTGGACAAAGGCAAAGGGCATATGTAGCAATGGTTTTATGCCAAGAGACTGAATATGTACTTTTAGACGAGCCTCTGAATAATCTGGATGTTGCTCGTTCTGTTCAAATGATGGAGCATTTGAGGCATGCTGCGAATGAATTTGGAAGAACAATTTTGACTGTTATGCATGATATAAATTTTGCAGCCAAATATTCGGATAGAATTTGTGCTATGAAAAATGGAAAAATTGCTGCTTTTGGAACAGTAGAAGAGGTTATGGACCCAGAAATTTTGACAGATATTTTTGAAACGAAAATAGAAATTATTGATGGTCCTCATGGGCCAGTAGCAATTTATTAGTTATAAAATTAAATGGTAAAATATAACCTATAGGTCTAGGATCATGTGAATGCTTCCTAGGCCTATAATATTGAGTAATAAGTATTCTATTAATTTGATAGCGCTCCCCATAAGATATGGTGGGTGGATTATATTTTAACAGAGTCTTGTTAGTTGTCTCATTTTCGCATAAAAGACCTTTGTATCTGTTACCATATCCTAGTATAATAGGAATGAGATCATGAGCGAAAAAAAGAGGATGATGATATGTTTTTTATTATGGGGATATCCCCTAAAAGAGAAGAGTTAGATTTTAACCAAGCTATAGTTTGTTCCTATTGTGAAAAATATGGAAGATACAAAGTGATTAGAGAATATACTGCTCTAAGTCTATTTTTCATCCCAGTTCTGAAATGGAGTAAAAAGTATTATGTAAAAGCTATTTGCTGCGGAAGTATATATTCTCTTGATAAAGAGATAGGAGACAGAATTTCTAGAGGAGAAAATATAACTTTGAAAGATCAAAATTTAAATTTAATACATAGAGGCGAAAGATACCATATAAAAAGATGCTCTCATTGTAATTTTGAAACCCATGATGATTTTAGGTACTGTCCAAAATGCGGGGCTCTATTTGAATAAATAATACAAAGATTTGCTATTAAGTAGGCATTTACATTTTTTATTATTTCGATACTGCAAAACAAGTAGCTTAATGTTTCTAATATATAATTAATTACATATAGTATATAAAAAGATTGTATAAAACTTGTCAATTTCCTAGTATAATAAATATAATCATGATATTAGGAGGAGTTTTATGAAGAAAAAATTAGTTTTAACCTTATCTATTTTAGCTATGGTTATTTCTACTTATGCCTATGCTCAAACCAACATGGACATAAAAGATACTCAAGCATACATAGGGAACAGTACAAATTTAGATTCAATTTCTATTAAGGAAATTAAGTTTAAAGAAGAGCTCATTGAAGAGATGAAAAAAGAAACAGATTCCTTAAATAAGGAAAATGAGTACTTAAGACAGGAGATAAGTAATCTAAAAAAAGAGCTGAACAAAGAAGCAAAAGAAGTCGATGCAAAATTTCATGGATATACCATTCATTATACTCTAAATAAGAGATATAGCACTTTGCTTAGGGAAAATACTTGGAGTGACGGAACAAAGTTCACCGTTAATGGGAATGCGTATTCAAATGGTATCGGTTTTGATCGATTAGAAAATGGAGACAGAAATTATTATGTTTCAAGGTTATATAATTATAATGGAGAACATTCTAGATTAGTGGGATACATTGGAGTAGATGATTTAGCTAAAAATCTTAAGGACTCTACAATTACCTTTACAGTGTATGATAATGATACTATTACAAAATGTTATAATGAATTTTACGGAGATACTCTTTATAAAACCCAGTTTAAAAAATCAGATGGATTGCAAAAAATAGATGTTAATTTAAAAGGAGCAAAGAGTATTATAATAGAGTTTACTGTGGAACAAAGTAGCGATTTAAATTATTTCCTTTTATTAGAGCCTAAATTGAAATAGATAGTCTTGGAATAAATAGCTTTAGAAGAATAATTCAATACAGTAATAGCTATAGGCTAAAGCTAGAAAACCCCGCTTTAAAGTGGGGTTTTCTGTTATTGTGAATACAACGTAGAATTTTATTATATATCTTTATTTTCTAAATAAAATTACAGATTTTTAAAAGTATGATCAAGTATCTCCATACAAGTTTTAATTGTTGTTTCAGATTCGTCATCTAGCTCAGGATTTAGCTCTACGAAATCCATTGATGTTACAAACTTTTCTTTTAATATGGTCTCAAGTGCATATTTACCTTCATCTAATGTAAATCCATTGGCTACTGGGGTACCTGTGCCCGGCACGATAGATTTATCTAATACATCGATATCAAAGCTAAGGTGAACACCGTCTACATTAGATGCTTTGATTTTGTTAATTACTTCATCTAAGACTTTCTCTAGACCCATCTCTATAACTGTTTTCATACTATAGAAAGAAAGATTTAAGTTATCTATTAAAGCTAATTCGCCAGGATCTGGTTCTCTAACACCCATAATATAAACATTTTTAGGTTTAACTTTTTGTCCTTTGTAATATATTTCTGTAAAATTAGGGTGTCCTACGCCCATAGATGCAGATAATGGCATACCATGAGGATTAGCAGATGGAGAAGTTATATGTGTATTGATATCACTGTGGGCATCTATCCAGATTACAGCTATTTCGTTAAAATGCTTACTTGCTCCAGCAATACTACCCATACCTAGTGAATGATCTCCTCCTATTATGAAAGGAAAGCTTCCGCCTTTTAAAGAGCAGTATACCTTATGAGCTAAGTTCGTATTTACTTCTGTTACAACATCTAAAAATTTTATATTTTCGTGACCATTAAATTTTTCTTCTTCAGAAACGAATGGGACGTTGACATCACCTAAATCATAAACTTTATGACCGTTTTTTTTAATTAAATCTATAATTTTATTTTCGCGAAGCTTACTAGGACCATATTGTGCTCCGTTTTTGCCACAACCATATGTTAGAGGGACACCAATTAAGTTAATTTCCATGAGTTATTTCCTCCTTAAATTTCATTCAAATTTATTATAGCACCAAAGATGTAAAATTGTAACGGAATTCCCTGAAATGTATGAAGATTCAATGTTTAGCATATAGATACATGTATTTTTATAAACAAATTCGACATATATATACAATTAAAAATTCAGCATATTTTATGGAATTTTACATAAAAAAAAGACTAGAAATATTCTAGCCTTTTATGGTAAAATTATTCGTTTATTTTAACTTCGTATTCTTTCTTTAACTCATCAACCTTATTCAGATAAGCTTCTTGTTGTTTCATACCCATTAGTTGCTGACTTAATTGATTTTTAACTTCATCAAATGGTTGTATAGCTTCTTCTTTTTTATCTACTAATTTAATAATGTGGTAACCAAATTGAGTTTTAACAGGAGCGCTTACTTCGCCAACTTTCATTTCGAATGCAACCGCTTCAAATTCTGGAACCATTCTTCCTTTTGTAAAGAATCCTAAATCGCCGCCATTTGCATTAGATGGACAGCTAGAATATTTTTGAGCAGCTTCTTCAAAGCTCAATCCATCATTAATTTCTTTTGCTACTTCTTCAGCTTTTGCTTCGTCTTCAATAAGGATATGGCTTGCTTGTACACTTTCAGGTTGTTTGAACATATCTTTGTGCTTGTTGTAATACTCTAAAAGATCTTCTTCTGTTACCTTAATATCTTTTAATAGAGTATGTATAGCAAATTGCTTTAAAATATTTTCTTGCATTCTTTTTGCTTCTTGTACATAAGTTTCATCTTTATCAAGTCCATTTTTAACTGCATCTAAGAAAAACAGTTCTTGGCTAACTAACTCTTGTATTAATTGTTTTCTACCCTCTTCAGATTGAAATTGCATAGCTTGTTGAGGGTTTAAGCTATTTAAAAGCATGCTAAAGTCTTGCTCTGTTACTTCTCTACCACCAACAGTGGCTAATACTTTTTTATTATCCATGTAGTAACGCTCCTTTATTAGTTTATTCTTACTCATAATAACAAAAAAAATAAAGTATGTCCAACATAAGAAGGGATGGTTTATAAAGCAAAAATAACCATCCCTAGTACTTCCTATTTACTTAGTCTTGCATCTGCCAGTTGTACGAATGTCTCAATATCCTTTTTAATTAAATCTAAGGAACTTCTCCAGAAGTCAACGGATGTAACATCGATATCCATTACCTTAGCTACGTCTACAATATTATTTTTACCAGTGGCTTCTAGTAGGTTATCATATTCCTTAACAAAAGCTTCTCCACGTTTTAAGTATTCGGAATAAAGACCTTTTGCGAACAATAGTCCAAAGGCATACGGGAAGTTGTAGAAATGGCGATCGGCGGAGTAGTAATGAGGCTTATTTATCCACATAGAGTCATGAAGCACATTAGGGTCTAATCCATTTCCATAAGCTTCCTTTTGGGCATCTTTCATTATTTCTTTTAGCTCCTTAACTGAGAGGGCACTATCCTCACGGCGCTTAAAGACTTCGGACTCAAATAGGAAACGGCTATAAATATCCACTATTACCTGGCCTGCATCGGAAATAGAGGTTTCTAATATTGCAAAGGCTTCTTCTTCAGTTGCTGTCTTCAGTGCACTATTTATGATAATAGTTTCTGCAAATATAGATGCAGTCTCTGCAAGTGGCATAGGATAATTACTATTTAGCAAACTAGACTCCTTTAAGCAATGCCCATGGTATCCATGGCCTAACTCATGGGCTAAGGTAGTCATATTGCTAAAGCTACCATTAAAGTTAGATAGAATTCTACTTTCTTTAATAGGGTGTAGATTATAGCAGAAGGCGCCACCTCTTTTACCATCTCTTGGCTCCGCATCTATCCAGTTCTTATTGAATGCATTTTCTGCAAAATCACCGAGTTCCGTACTAAAGGTGTTAAAGTTATCTACAATATATTTCTGTGCTGCTTCATATGTAAATTCCATATCTACACTTGCAATTGGTGCGAATATATCGTAGAAAGGTAGTCCGTTCTTATGCCCTAATAATTCTCCTTTTTTATGATAATATTTATGAAAGAAAGGTAGGCTTTCCTTCATAGCAGTTAACATTGCATCTAAGGTTTCCATATTCATTCTAGATGTAATCACTGTTTGCTCAAGCGGAGATGTAAATCCACGTTTTTCTGAAAGTGTAATAGCCTCCCCTTTAATGCCATTTAAGGCAGCAGCAGAGCTTTCTTCAATTTTTGCATAGGACTTTAACTCAGCTTCATAAGCGGTCTTTCTTTTAGCAGCATCAAAGCTGTAGGCCATATTTCTAATTACAGGGAGAGGAAGTTGTTGATCTTCTCCGTCTATCGTAATATCTACAAGTAGGGTAGAGGATAACATTTGTTGAAGCTTTGCCCATGCCTTTGCACCAGTTTGGCTCATTTTAGAAATTAATATTTCTTCAACTTCACTCAATAAATATTTATTATTCAGCATAATATTCTCTAAATAAAATTGATGCTCCTTTAAAAGCTCAGAGGACTCTATTATTTCCTCTATATGATCTATAGTTCCAAGCCATTTTTCAAATAGAACAGTTGCCTCAGTTAAGTTAGAAGCTTTGCTTTGAAGCTGATCCGTTACCTTAAGCGCAGTTTCGTTTTTTGCATCGACACTAGACGTGAGTACAGCATAGCTGATTAACTTTAAATATATACTGCTGAATTCTTGCTGTTTTCTAATATAAGCTTCTATTTTTTCCTTTGGGCCATCACTATTTTGAAACTCTTTTTTTACCCAATCAATTAAATCCGGAATATACTCAAAGCACCGAACCATATCTTTTTTAAAATCTTCGGACTCAAAGGATGTGTAAAGCTCATTTAAACTCCAACGCATAATAATCCTCCTTTTATTTGTAAATTTTTAGAAAATTACGTTAATATAATATTACCTCTTATTTATTTTTAATTCAATATATTTTAGCAATTGAAATTAAGTGTTGCTCATGTAAAGTTAATAGTTGAGCAATCGGATTGTCTCGAATGTTTTGATATAAAAAATAAATTAACTGTTGACTAAATATGCAAAGTCGCTTATACTATCAAATAAGTGAAAAGTGAATAATCAAAGGTAGAGGTGCAGTTTTTAATAGTACTATTGTTGAGGTAAGCACGATGATGCAATAGGAAAGGAAAGATTGCCGAAGTATATGGTTTAAGCTGAAGGGCCATATAACTGGTCTTGCATAGAATATATGTAGGATTGTCACAAATAACGTATTTGTGGAGAGCTATCATTCAAACTAAAACATTAAAGTAGACATAATTTATTATTGTATACGTTTTAAAAGTCTTGAGTGAAAAAAGCTTAAGGCTTTTTTGTTTTTGTTGAAGAGTTCTCCCTCCTAATCGTTTAGTCACTACACAAAATTAAGGAGGAGAAGAAAATGAAAAGAAAAAATCTTATCGTAATTACCACTCTAATTTTCATTGTATTACTATCAGTTACTGCTTTTGCAGAACCAACGGCAGCAGAAGCAAACGCTGCTAGATTTGGTATCTGGACAATTGTTCCCCCACTAGTTGCTATTATATTAGCATTCATCACAAAAAATGTTATTTTATCACTATTTATTGGTGTGTTTTCAGGAACCTTTTTATTACAATTAAATGGTTTTAATGTAGGGTCGGCATTTGTTAATGGGTTTTTAGATATTATTAACAGAATTGTAGAATCCCTATCTGACCCGTGGAATGCAGGTATTATTCTTCAATGTTTAACTATTGGAGGACTAATCGCTTTAGTTAGTAAAATGGGTGGAGCAAGAGCTATCGCTGAAAGTCTAGCTAAAAGAGCAAAGTCTCCTGCTAGTGCCCAACTTATTACTTGGTTAATGGGACTTTTAGTATTCTTTGATGATTATGCAAACTCACTAATCGTTGGTCCAATTATGAGACCTATTACTGACAAAATGAAGGTTTCAAGGGAAAAATTATCTTTTATCGTTGATGCTACAGCAGCGCCTATTGCAGGTATTGCTTTGATATCTACATGGGTAGGCCTCGAAATAAGTTTAATAAGGGATGGTTATTTATCAATTGGTCAAGAGGTTAATGCCTATGGCATATTTGTATCTACTATTCCTTACAGATTTTATAATATATTAATGTTATTATTTGTAGTTCTTACAGCTGTTTTAGTAAAAGAATTTGGTCCAATGCTTAAGGCTGAAAGAAGAGCAAGAACTACTGGGAAAGTAATGTCTGATGGCTCTCAAGCTGCGGCATCTTCAGAAGATAAAACATTAGAGCCAAAAGAAGGAATTAAGCTAAGCATTTGGAATGCTATTATTCCCATAGGTACTTTAATAGTATTTGCCTTCTTAGGTTTTTACTTTAATGGATATCAGGCCATAATGAGTGGAGAAGATGTAGCGCTTATTCAGCAGCTAACAAACTCGCCATTATCATTTGTATCTATTAGAGAAACATTTAGTAATTCTGATGCTAGTATTGTTTTATTTCAGGCAGCATTACTTGCAAGTATTGTAGCTGTTGTAATGGCGGTAGGACAAAAGATTCTTACTGTTTCAGAAGCTCTTGAAACTTGGGTAGATGGTATGAAAACTTTAGTAATTACAGGAGTTATTTTATTATTAGCTTGGTCATTAAGTAGTGTTATTAAAGAACTTGGAACAGCGGCATTTTTAGTATCTGCATTATCTAGTACTATTCCAAAGTTTTTACTACCTTCTATTATTTTTATATTAGGTTCAATTATTTCATTCGCAACAGGAACTTCATATGGAACAATGGGAATATTAATGCCTTTAGCTATTCCTTTAGCACATGCTATATCACCAGATCCAAACTTTGTTATAGCAAGTGTTGGTGCTGTATTAACAGGAGCTATTTTTGGTGATCATTGTTCTCCAATATCAGATACAACTATTTTATCTTCAATGGGAAGTGGATGCGATCATATTGATCACGTAAAAACTCAACTTTGGTATTCTCTTACTGTAGGGCTAATTACGATATTATTTGGATATATTCCAGCAGGATTGGGATTACCTATATTTGTAGTGTTACCAATAGCTATGATTGCAGTATGGGCTACTGTATACTTCTTTGGTAAATCTCCAGAGACGCCAGAAAAATCTAATGTTGCATAGAGCTATAAAATACTACAAACTATAAAATAATGATTAAAAGTAAGGCTACCGGCTAAAAAATCAGGTAGCCTTTATTTTTTAAGTACGACAGGAGTCATCGCTATAGAGATAGCCGACTTTTAAGCATTTGAAAACTAACATAAATTTAAGCTTTTCTTAAGATTTCCAGTATTACTTATTAAGCATTTTTAGTTATAATTATAGTTAGTACAGATTAGAAGGAAGGTTTAAATATGGATAAAGCAAAAATACTTGTTGTAGATGACGAGAAGGAAATAAGAGACTTAATAGAAATATATTTAAAAAATGAAGGTTTTCAAATACTTAAGGCATCTAACGGTGAAGAAGCTCTAGAAGTATTGGAAAAAGAGGATGTACATTTGATCATATTAGACATTATGATGCCTAAAATGGATGGGATTAAGGCTTGTATGAAAATTAGAGAAGAAAAAAGTATGCCTATTATAATGCTATCAGCTAAGGCAGAGGATATGGACAAAATATTTGGACTAACTACTGGGGCAGACGATTATATGACAAAGCCATTTAACCCTCTGGAGTTAATTGCAAGAGTTAAATCCCAAATAAGAAGATATACAAAACTGAATAATACTACAACTACGAATATAGGGAATGAAATAGAAATTGATGATCTGATAATTAATGTATCTACGCATCAGGTAAGTATTAATGGAAATGATGTTAAGCTTACACCTAGAGAATTTGATATATTGGAACTGCTTGCTAGAAATAGAGGAATGGTATTTAGTATGGAGAAGATTTATGAAAGAGTTTGGAAGGAAGATTTCTTCGATTCGACGAATACTGTTATGGTGCACGTAAGAAAGATTAGAGAGAAGATAGAAGAAGATCCTAGAAATCCTCGCTATATAAAAACTGTTTGGGGGGTAGGATATAAAATTGAAAATTAAGTTTCCTAAACCTAAATTTAAATTACTACGGAAAATAATATCACCATTTAAAAAAGCGGGCGTTATTATTCTGAATGTATTATTTCTAGTAAGAGAGCGTGTTGAAAAGAGTATAAGACTACAGCTTATGACTGCATTTATAATTTGTCTTACAAGTGCTATGATAGTAGCCATTATAACAGGGTCTTTTTTCGCTAAAGCAAATAGGCGGTCAGTTATAGATTATACAGGGGGAGCAGAAACTATTGATTGGTATGCTAGGCATATAGTAGAAAGATTAAATGATTTTGAGTGGTATCAGCAGGAAGAATTAATATTAGATGAAGAGGACAGTAGCATAATGCAGGATGAAAGCTCCAATGCAATGTCCTGGGAGAAATATATTGAAGAAGTATTAAATCAAAAAGGAAGAGAAATAAAAACATTTATTGCAGATATGGATGGGAATGTTTTATATAAGTCTGAAAATACTACGGAAAACAAGGTAGATTTGCATAACATTATTCGTAATGCAATGAACACTAGAATAGATTCATATAGCCTTAATGAGA
>JAEWHG010000110.1 GCA_023387935.1 Bacillota bacterium | reverse complement strand
TATAAATAATAAAGAGGAAAACTATGGAGTTATGAAGAATAAATATAAACAGAGTCATTGTTTTCCAATGTATATATTGGGTATAACAAGAAGTAAATAAAAATAATTATATGAGGAGGAATATTATTTATGGATATTAAAGATCTACAGAAAAAAATGGAGTATATTCGTAGAAGATTAGACCCGCAGGCAATAGAAAGAGAAAAGAGACTAGAAAGGAAAAAGGGCATAGTAAAGGGTGCGGCTATTGGCGGAATTGTAGCTGGTGTAACTGCTTTATTTCTTTCTCCTGACAGCGGTAAAAATAATCGTAGAAGAGCTAAGGAAGAATTAGAAAAGGCAAAAGATATTTTAGAATCAAATATTATTGAAGGAAAAGAAAAGTTATCTGAGGTTTATGATTCGAAAAAAGAAACAATAGAAGAAAAGAAAAATCTATTAAAAGAAAAGTTCAATTTATCGGAGAATATGAATGTCCTTGCGGATTTAGACTTAGAAGATATCGAGGAAGAATTAGGCTCTGAAGAATATTAAAATATACATATGAAGGGAAAGTGACAATATGGATGCTCAAATAACGATTGGACAGTTAATTACTATATTGCTTTCAATAGTTGGAATTGGAGTGCTAGTAGCTCTATTTAAATCATTAATGAATTTAAATCAAATTTTAAATAATATAAATAAAATAGTTGAGCATAATTCGGGTAATTTTAATGATATTTTAAGTAGTCTACCTAAAATACTTAATAATACGGAAGAAATAACTAACAGTGTAAAGGAAGAAATGGAGCATGTATCTGGCGCCATTAAAGCAGTTGAAGACACTATAGGATATACCGCATCAGCTGCACAGACCATTAGTGAAGATATTATCCTACCTACAAAGGATTTATTAGTGCTTTTGCCTATGATAAAAAGCATATTTTTTAAGGAAAAGAAAAAAGGATTTTTTGGGAAGTAGAGGAAACGGGATGGAATATGAACAACTCTAAACAGATTAAATTAAGTAATATATTTAAGTGGATATGTTATATAGGTGTAATAATATTTGTAGTATTTATTATATTAAGTGTTATCACTTTACAAGAATTTAGTAACGGTAATAGTTTTAATGAGGACTTATTTAGGAAATACGCTATTTTTTCAATAGCTATAGCTCTACTATTATTTTCCTTCCTTATAGGAACCTTGCTTCTCGTTAGAAGGGTAACAAATGTGGATATACCATATATTTTTCACACATTTAAAAATATGAGTAATTTTAATTATGATATGGATTTTGTAGATAACTTTAATCCTTATTTTATTGAAGAAAATAATATTAAAACCTTCATTAAAAAGGTTTATAATGAGAAAGTTTTTTTAGAAGAAATAAAGAATTTAGCTTCTAATGAATACGTTTTAGATGATGTATTAGATAAGGTTTTTGAAAAATTAAATGATTCTATTAGAGTAGATAGAATAGGAGTAGCTTTTGCAGATTACGGACGAGAAAAAATTGTAGCTGAAACTGCAAAAATAAACTACGGTAATGTTTTATTGGGACCTGGTTTTGAAGTCAATATGAAGAATACATCATTAACAGAAATTCTAAAAACTAAAAAATCAAAAATTAATAATGATCTTTCTCAAGAAATAAAAGGTAAAAAACGAGCCAATAAATCTCTAGATTTAATAATTGGAGAGGGAATACAATCTAATATGATAATTCCACTTATTTTAAAGGATAAGGTATTTGGTATATTATTTTTTAGTTCATTTGAAAAGGATAGTTATGATAAGAAAAGTCTTAGAATAGCAGAAAATGTTGCTCATTCAATGGCTTCAATAATAGATCAAACCTATCTAACTAAAAAGATGCTTAATAATATAACATTAACCTTTGCAGAGCTAGTAGAGAAAAAGGACTCTGAAACAGGAGATCATATTGGTAGAATGACGAAATATTCAGTAGCTATTGCAGAAAGCATGTTAAATTACCATAAGATTAACTATAGGGTAACTACCTCGTTTGTGCAGAATATAGAGTTGTATGCTCCATTGCATGATATAGGTAAGGTTGGTATACCGGATAAAATATTAAACAAACCTGCTAAGCTTACTTCTGAAGAGTGGGTAGTTATGATGGAACATACAAATATCGGTGCAAATATATTAACTAATTTAAGAGATTCATTAGAGATATTTGGAAAACAATTTTACCAAATGGCAATAGATGTAACTAGGCATCATCACGAAAAATGGGATGGTAGTGGTTACCCATATGGTCTAAAGGGAGAAGAAATACCGCTGGCAGCTAGGGTTGTAGCTATTGCTGATGTTTTTGATGCCTTAGTATCTAGAAGGCCATATAAAAAATCGAAACCATTTGATGAGTGCGTAAATATTATTTTAGAAGGTAGTGGAAGTCATTTTGATCCTGAATTAGTAGAAATATTTACTAATAACCTGCCCAAAATAGAAAAGATATACATTGAGGATATGATGAAAAACAATCTTGCACAAATTGCATCTTTATAATAAAAAAAGCATCTATGATGCTTTTTTTATTGCTTCCATTTTAAAAATCTATTTTCTAACCATGAAATTAGTTGGTACATGATAGCTGTTGCCACTGATAAAATAATAACTCCTGCCATTACAATATCTAGTCTAAATACTTGACCACCATA
>JAEWHG010000109.1 GCA_023387935.1 Bacillota bacterium | reverse complement strand
CTCTTTATAGGCAAATGAGCTTCCACAATAAAATGATCTTTGGTGTTATCGTATCTGGAAATTCTGGTAGTGATTCTATTGCAAAGCAGCTAATAGGCGCTTTAAATATCAACAAAGGATTCTACTTACCACCTTACTTTTCTTTAATGGAAACTGCCAATGATGCGGGAAGTATTTTAAAGGTAGAAAATATTGAGGAAAAGGCTAAATTATTTGCTCACCAAATTAAGTATAATAGATACACCTTGTAATTGGGGAGTAAACACTACTCCCCTAACCATATTTTGTTTTTTACTTATTGCTTACTAAATATTTCTTTCGCTATATCTACTGCATTTCTCGCATCCTTAGCGTAATAGTCTGCTCCAATCATTTTTGAGTATTCAGGAGTAAGCACTGCACCTCCAACTATAATTTTAATGTCTAGATCTTCTTTTCTTAAAGCCTTAATGGTTTCCTCCATATTAGATACAGTAGTTGTCATAAGTGCACTAAGTCCTACCAACTTAACATTCTCTTTCTTAACTGTATTTACTATTTTATCTATGGCTACATCTTTTCCAAGGTCGATTACATCGTATCCATAGTTCTCTAATATCAGTTTCACTATATTTTTTCCTATATCATGTATATCTCCTAAAACTGTTGCCAATATAATCTTTCCCTTAGATGTCTTTTCAAAGCCATCTTTACTTAGCTTATCGCTTATGGCCTCGAAGGCTACTTTAGCGGTTTCTGCGCTTCTAATTAATTGAGGTAGGAATATCTCTTGAGCCTCGTATTTATTACCTACAATATCTAAAGCTGGGATCATAAAGGTATTTACTATTTCAAGAGAAGAGTGCGTATTTAGTAGCTCCTCTGTTATTTTTTTAGCTTCATCTTTTAATCCTTTTATTATAATATCATCTAGCCTGTCCGTTGATGCTATTGTAGACATATCTTTCTTAACCTCTGTATTATTATAAACTGACACATACTCTCTACAATCTTTATCCTGATTAGCTAAAACCTTAAAGGATCTTATAGTATCCATTAATGCTTCGTTAGTGGAGTCGGTTATAGGGGCATCTAAACCATACCCAAGGGCCATTGCTAAATAGGTTGTATTTAAAATTTTTCTATTCGGCAGTCCAAAAGAAACATTGCTTGTTCCTAATACAATTCTCACTTTATACTTTGCTTTTATAAGGGGTATTGCTTTTAATGTTTCAAGTACATTTTTTTGCTCTGCAGAAGCTGTAAGCACTAAAGGGTCAATTAAAATATTTTCCTCAGGTATGCCGTATTCCTTTGCACCATCAATTATTTTACTAGCGATCTCAAGTCTCTTCTGAGCTGTAGCTGGAATTCCGTCTTCGTCTAAAGTAAGTCCAATTACTAAAGCGCCATATTTTTTTACTATTGGGAATATCTTATCCATATTATCTTTTTTTCCGTTAACAGAATTAATTATTGGCTTTCCATTATAAAGCCTAGCAGCTGCTTTAATAACATCTGCATTAGAACTATCGATCTGTAATGGTAGAGATACCACACTTTGTATCTCTGAAATTACTCTAATCATCATTTCCTTCTCATCTATTCCAGGTATCCCCACATTAATATCTAAAATATCAGCGCCCGTTTCCTTTTGGATTATTGCTTCTTTTATAACGTAATCTATATCATTATTTTTTAAAGCTTCCTTCAGTTTTTTCTTACCCGTCGGATTTATTCTTTCTCCAATTATCCTAACATCATTTCCAAGAATAACAGTATGGGATGATGAAGAAGCACAGGCTAAATTTTTAGGAAGAGTAGGTATAGGAATGTGTCCTTTTAATCTATATCTAATACTCTTAATATATTCCGGATTAGTACCACAGCATCCTCCGAATATAGATACCCCTTTTTCAGCCATAATTCCAATCTCTTCACTAAATTCTTCTATGCTAGTATCATAATGCATTTGTCCATCCACTATTTGTGGCAATCCAGCATTTGGTTGTACCATAACGGGTATACTGCTATATTTTAATACTTCATCCACTATAGGTCTAAGTCCTGTTGGACCCATAGAGCAATTTACTCCCAATACATCAACACCTAAGCCTTCTATAACAGAAACCATCGTAAGCACATCCGTACCAGTGAAGGTTCTCATATTTTCTTGAAATGTCATAGTGCAGAATACTGGTTTATCCGAATTCTCCTTAGCTGCTAATATAGCCGCCTTTGTTTCATATAAATCTGACATAGTTTCTATTAATATTAAGTCCACACCTGCTTCTACGCCAGCAATTACCTGCTCTTTAAATATTTCATAGGCATCATCAAAGCTCAATGTTCCAAGAGGAGCTAATAATGTTCCTATAGATCCTATATCTAAAGCTACATACTTATCTTTTTTATCCCCGATAGCTCTTTTAGCAATTTCTACTCCAGATTTAATTATTTCATCTACAGAAAATGGGCTATCCTTTAATTTATGCCTATTGGCACCAAAAGTATTTGTGGTTATAATATCTGCACCTGCATCTAGGTATTTTCTATGGATATCAAAGATAATTTCAGACTTGTTAATATTATAGCTTTCAGGTAGCTCGCCAGCCTTTAATCCTGCTAATTGCAACATAGTTCCCATTGCTCCATCGAATAATAAATGATTATTTTTTAATTTACTTAGCACAGCTATAATCTCCTCCCTTAGAATAGTTACAAGAACTATATAAGTTGCAATCTCTACATTTTTTTGTAGAGTAGGTTTTTTCTTCTGTAAAACCAATAAATGCTGTAACAGATTTCCTTGGTAACAAAATAGATGAATCTGTTACAGTAAGTCCCATATGCTTCTGTGTATTTAAAGTATTTAGTACTTTGCCCTGAATATTTAGATTTAAGTCTCCATATCCAGGACTGTATCTTGATGTTATATTGTAATCTTCTATAGCAGCAATTGCTTTAATTTCATCCTCAACATAATCACATAATGCTTCAATCAAAGTTGTGGCACATGCATCAAATATGACTCCTTTCGTCAAATCTGTTAAACTATAGTACTTTATCCTACGATCTACCTCTATACCTAAGGTAGCAGCCATAACTGCACACTTTTTTGATGATTTTAAATGCTCTGAAATATCTTTACCTGTTAATTCTATTATGCTATCTTTTAAAGTTATACGATTTGACTTTCCTTCGATATAAAAAATATCAAATGTATATTTCATCTCTGCTATCTTTCTGATTTCATCAATACAAAGTTCTAACATCTTTTGAGTCTCATTATCTACAACCGTATTCTTGTAGCCTAAATATCTAAGAACTTCATCCTTACTTATAGTAAAATCAATATTCTGTTTATGTATATTTTTATAGGTTTGATAGTTGCTCATCAGTGAGAACTCCCCTTATGGTTGATATATTCTTCATTATTTCTCTAACAGTGTCTGGCTTATTCATGGTATAAATATGAATACCATCTACACCAGCAGATAATAGATCGATGATCTGCTCCGTAGCATATGCAATCCCAGCTTGTTTTAGCGCCTCTGGACTATGCTCATATTTGTTTAATATTCTTAAAAATTTATTAGGTAGGGTGCATTTTGTTAATCTTATTATCCTCTGAATTTGATTTTTATTCAATAAAGGAAGTATACCAACTAATATGGGCACATCTATACCTAATAGCTCTGTTTTATCCTTAAAGTCATAAAATACTTCATTGTCAAAAAACAACTGTGTAATTAAGAAATCTGCTCCAGAATCCACCTTCTTTTTTAGATTTCTTAAATCTGTTTTATAATCCGGTGCTTCTGTGTGAACTTCAGGGTAGCAAGCAGCACCTACGCAAAAATCAGAGTTAGCTTTAATATATTTTATTAAATCCACTGCATACTTAAAGTCTCCATTAGTAAATGATTCACAATTTGAGCCTTCTGGATAGTCCCCTCTCAGAGCTAATATATTTTTTACACCTTTCTCCTTTAATGACTTTAAGGCCACGTCTACATCTTCTTTCGATGATGTTAAACAGGTTGAATGTGCTAATGCTGATAGATTATGTTTTTCAGTAATATATGATGCAATTTCAACTGTAGTATCCTTAGTACTGCCACCTGCTCCATATGTTACACTAATAAAATCAGGCTTGAGGTTTTTTAAACTATCTATTGTGTCATATATTGTTTGAATAGGATAGCCTACCTTAGGTGGAAAGATTTCAAATGAAATAGTTGGTTTTTTTGTATCGAGTTTATCTTGTATCATTAAACTGCCTCCTTTTTATATAAAACAAAAGCCTCATCCGACTATGGAAAAGGCTTTTAATATTAGATCCTCATCTGTCGGTAAATACCGCTGGACTTAGCACCATATACATGTATTGGTTGCTGGACTTCATAGGGCCAGATCCCTCCGTCACTCTTGATAAGATAGTTATTAAGTTAATTGTTATAAAGTATAATCCTAAATGTATATATAGTCAAGCTAAAATTTATTCGCAATTATTAAAAAATAGGTTCTATAGGATGTTTACCTTTCTAAATAAGCAATAAGAAGTTTTTCAAATTGAATATCATCTTCCTTTGTTCGCTTCGGTATCTTTGCACCATATTTTTTATGCTTCCTTCTAATTTCTTGACCTATGTGCCTTTTCATCAATAGTTCATCTATATTTTCGTTTGTATAGGCCCATCCATTTTGGTTAATTGCCATGGCTTTTTTGCCAAGGGCCATAGCAGCGACACCATAGTCCTGTGTAACCACAATATCTCCCTGTTTTGTATGATTAATCAAAGTAATATCTGCTACATCTCTACCTTGATCCACTGTTATAATTTCTGCGTAATCATCAGATATTTCATGACATATATTCTTTACAATAACAACCCCTATATTGTATTTTTTTGCCACCTTTATAATGATATCCTTAACAGGACATCCATCTGCATCAACTAATATTCTCATGGGTTCTCCTTCTTGCCATAATTTTTTAGTATATTTATTACCTCTTATATGTAATATACACCAGCGTATTATTTATTACAAATTAATATATGGGTTTTTAAATCTTTACTAGGGATTATGGTCTTTTAAATTAAAAAGCTATGTACTGAAGCAAAACTCCAGTCCATAGCTTTTTTATTATTGATATTAACTCATTTTATTGCATTTACTCTTACCAGAGCAGCTACTGCCACAGCTGCATTTTTTATTTTTAGCATCACTGTAAACTTTTTTTGCAGCAAATGCTATTATGGCAGCAAATATTAAACCAACTATTATATTTCCCCACATTACGCCTCAACTCCTAATTCAACGCGCTTGGAGCTTGTTTTCTTAATCGTTACAAACAGATAAATTCCAACAGCAATAGCTATTATTATCGCTGGCACAAAACCTACTGCTGGCTCTCCATATACGATTAAGGATCCAACTTGAGTTACCATCATAGCTAAAATATATCCAACTCCAAATTGGAAAGCTAAAGCTCTGAACAACCATTTTTTAGAACCCATTTCAGAGTTCATGGCTCCAATTGCTGCAAAGCATGGTGGAGTAAATAGATTAAATACAAGATATGCAAAAGCTGTTACTGGTGTAAAGAACTGTGCTAAAGCTCCACCAGGTAAGTGTAACGCCTCTTCTGAAGCTACAGCTAAAAGTACTGCGAAAGTAGCAACAACGTTTTCTTTAGCAATAAAACCTGTTATTGCAGCTGCTGCAAGCTGCCATCCAACAAAACCAAGAGGAATCAAAATAGGTGCGATTAATGAACCAATTGAAGCAAGTATACTTAAGCTTTGATCCTCTACTGGTTTAAGTCCCCAGCTATATGCTTGTGCAAACCATACTAAAGTATTGCAAACAAGTATAATCGTTGTAGCTTTATAAATAAAGCCTTTTGCTTTATCTATCATTTGTAGGAAAGCATATTTTAAGCTAGGTAATTTATATTCTGGAAGTTCCATAATAAATTGGGATGAATTTTCCCATACAAAAATTCTTTTTAATAAAAGTCCTCCTATTACAATCATTGCAATAGCAATAATATACATACTAGGTCCAACCCAAATATTATCTGGGAAAAATACTGCTGCAAAAAGAGCGATGATTGGAAGCTTAGCACCACAAGGTACAAACGGAGTAAGAATTGTAGTCATTCTTCTCTCATTAATATCTTCAATTGTTCTAGTTGCCATAACTCCTGGAATTGCACAGCCAGAACCTACAATCATTGGTATAATAGACTTACCAGATAATCCAATTTTCTTGAAGAATCTATCCATTAACACCGCTACCCTAGCCATATATCCGCAGTCTTCAAGTAATGATAGACAGAAGAACAATACCATAACTAAAGGTAAAAATCCTATAACGGCTCCAACTCCACCAATAGCGCCATCCACAATAAGAGCTTGTAGTAGTGGACTAACGCCTATTCCTTCTAGTAAAGCATTGGCTGCATTTGGAACTATTTCTCCAAATAATGTTTCATTAAAATACTCTGAAAAATATCCACCTAGACCCTCTATAGAAAATGAAAATACGGCCCACATTACTAAGAAGAATATCGGTAATCCTAACCACTTATGTGCCACAATTCTATCTACCTTATCGGACAAAGTAATCTTTGAAGCATCTCTCTTTTTAACTTGGCACTGTTTAATTATTTGGTCTATGAATTTTTGTCTTGCAGTATCAGAATCCTTTGAATCCTTACCTGGAAAATTAGGCGCAATTTGAGGTTTCTTTTCAGTACCTAACTGAATAGCTTCATTAAGTAAATTTGATAATCCTTCTTCAGATGTAGCAGTAGTAGGAATTATCTTGCAATTCAATGCTTTACTTAATGCCTTTTGGTCTACAACATCTCCTCTTTTAGATACAATGTCGCTCTTATTAAGAGCAATAATTACTGGAACGCCTAACTCTAAAAGCTGGGTTGTAAAGAATAAGCTTCTACTAATATTAGCTCCATCAACAATATTAATAATTACATCTGGCTTTTCTTCTAAGATAAAATCTCTAGTAATAGCCTCTTCGCCAGTAAATGGAGCAATAGAGTAAGCACCTGGAAGGTCAACGATTCTTACATCAGTCCCTGTAGAGTTATACTTCTTTTTAATATCTGCTTCTTTCTTGGACACAGTAACACCCGACCAGTTTCCTACTGTTTCTGATTTTCCTGTAATTGCATTATAGAGTGTAGTTTTCCCACAATTAGGGTTACCCGCTAATGCTATTTTCATAATTACTCCCCCTTATTTTATAAAAAATTGCTATGCTATTGATAGTCATTATCAGTAAACGGTCAAATATAATATGCTACATAATACATAGCATATTTATAATATTATTTTAAACACAAAAATAAGTGCACTGTCTAATCTTCTAAAACAATGGCCTTAGCCATGCTTTCGTCTAATGCATATCTGCTATCTTTAATATTGACTATATAATTTCCTGCAAGTTTAGATATAAGGGTTATTTCTTCTCCTGCAAAGCATCCTAGGGTAAAAAGAAATTTCTTTACTTTTTCACTACCTTCAACACTTTTAACGTTAAAAGTTTGACCAATTTTTGCTTTTGATAATAACATAATAGATTCACCTTGCTTTAATATTTTAACTACTTATTTGAATAATATTCCTTACCGATAAAGAATATCATTTTCACGCAGAATTGTCAATACATTATCAATTAAAACTTGCAATAAAAATTTGCAATATTATAAAAAAATAGGGACTTTTATATCATTTTTATTGTAATTATGATTGCCGATATATATGTCAGGGAAACTATACGTATAGGGAGATGATCTTATGGACAAGGAGAATACGAGAAAAAAGGGTATGGGATGGTTTAAGATTTCTAATCACAACAGTGATCAAAATAGTGCGGAGCAACAATCATCAGTTGCTGAAATTACAAAGGAAGAACATATTCACAATTCAGATGATTCTATACAAATAAGCACACAAAATAATAATCACTTATTTTCAAAAGATACTCAAGATAAAATAGTTTTAGATTCAATTGTTTCTCTTGAAAATATGATAAAAGATCGCCAACTAACGCTATATAAAAATAAGGATCTTAGTAATCAACTGTTTTCTGCAAATGAAACAATTAGTCGAATCAAGCAAGATTTAATGAAAAAAGAACAACTGCTACAAGAAAAAATTAAAGAGATTCGTGTGTTAGAAAACAGTCTAACAAGTAAACAAATGAGCTATGATCAATTACTTGAAGACTATAAAGAATTTCAAAACAATTCAAATATAGAATATGAAAAACTTTCAGATCGACTTGAAGGTGAAATTAATAAATATAATAAACTTAACGAAGAGTCAATAAATACTCAATACCAAAGTGTATTAAAAATTAATGAGCTTGAGGAAAACATTAGAAATCTAAAAACAGAAAATGAACAACTTGAACAAAAAAATCAAAAAATTCTCGCTGAAAAGGCAGAATTAGTACAATACATAAATGATTTTACAGAAAGAATGTCTTTATCTTTATCTCCCAAGGTAACTAATTCTGCTTCGAAATAGATACTGCAAATATTTATACTTTCTTATACAACAAAGAAGGGAGGCTTACTATGTCAATCTACTTCGGAAAGATGCTTGAACTAAAAGCAATTGAAAATAAGTTTGATAGGTATTTTCTTTATTTAAGGGTTTTATTTGTTGAAGATACTGAATTATTTTTAGAGATTGACCACTATACAGCTGAAAATTTGAAACCATTGGTAAAATTTCACAATGGATATAGATATAGACTGTCATTTAATAATTCTTGGAATGTAGTAGAGAAACACCATATAAGCATATTATCCCAAACACATGGTGAGCAAAGTGAGAAAATCCACTTCTCATGCTCAGAAGATTACATAAATAAATTAGCCAGTATTAAGAATTGCCAACATATTAATGACTTGAAAAATCTAGACTTCATCTTTGATGATACACTACTAGTAGAAGAAAATCCAATATCAGAAAAGCCGCAACAAAAAGAAAGTATGCCTCAAATAAAATATCAAATTAAGTTTGCTTGGGCACCAATTGCCATTATGAGCGTTATATTTGTCTTTTTACTTGGTTTTTGGGATCAAACCTCTTTAGATAAGATTGTCTTTAATCAAAAAGTACTTGCTCAAAGCGCAGAATCAGAGGATAATGGGGCTGAAGAAGCAGTACATGAACTTTTAATTCCAACTGATACTATAATAGTAGAAGCGGCATCTTTGACTGAACCCATTACTCCATCTATAGAGCTTAATGAAACAATATCGTATAATATACCCGAAGGCAATGTTGCGCTTACTTTTGATGATGGTCCTTCTAAACATACAACTAAAATTACGGATATATTGAAACAATATAATGTTGGTGGAACATTCTTCTTTACTGGTACTAATATAAAAAAATATCCAGATTCTATTAAATATGTTGCATCCAATGGCTACTCTATTGGCAGTCATTCTATGACTCACAGTAACTTGAAAAATATTTCTCTAGATGACCAAGAATATGAAATTATAGAATCTATTAAATTACTTGAAGAAATAACAAATGAAGAAATAAATCTATTTAGACCACCTTATGGCAACTTTACTAAACATGTAAAAAATGTAATAAACGAAAATCAATATAAAATGGTGTTTTGGAACAATGATACGGAAGATTGGAAAACTCGTGATGCAGATAAAATATTAAATCATATTAAAAGTTCAGATGTATCCGGATCTATTATACTTTTCCACGAATCTGAAGCCGTTATAGATGCCCTGCCAAGAATAATAGAGTATTTACAAGAACAGGGTTTAAATATTGTAAATTTAAAATAATTATAAGAAAGCTGAAAGATAGGCCTTCTATGGATAAAAAGATAATAAAGTAACTGTATTATAATACTAACAACTCCTATATTTAAATGAAATGCCGAGAATAATCTCGGCATTTTTTTATAACTATATATTTTTTCATAGCCTAAAAAACCCTGATTAATCCCTTTACCTCTATCGTCTGGATGAATGCAAAAAATTTTCTAACTGGTTTCCCTCTGGACCAAAAAAGCGCTTAACAAAATCGTCTTTGCTTATTTCAGCCTTTATAATATAATCTGAAAAACCTACCTGAAAAGCATTGTATACCTTTTGAATATCAACATTATCGCTACACTTAATATAGCTAATCATACTTAACCCCCTTATTTCATAAATTTTCCCAATATCATGTCTGTATAGTTTTCAATTGCTTTATTAATCTGTACAGCACTTAACAGGTGTCGGGGCTACAGTAGTAATATTACCAGGAATATTATTAATATCATCTATAACTACAAATACACCGTCTAGCATACCCATCCAACAACTAAATCTTAATTCTCCTTCTTTCTCTGGAGTAAAACTTATAACATTATACCCTTCATTTATTTCCTGACTTATATTTAACTCTGGAATAAGGATTTCATTGTTACATCCATTGACAGAGTCCCCTGTTACAACCCAATTAACAGGTTTTCCTTTTTCTACTATAAAAAAGTTAGGCTCATACCCATTACTATTGGCGGATGTGGTTACTACTTGAAAATTATTAATTACTTCAGGAAGCATAGCAGTTGATGCCGTTTGCTTTAAATTATTAAAGCTAGTTAATGGTTTATTCCCCTGTAATGCAAGTCCTCTATTAATAATTATAATGCCTAACACCATTACTAAAACCGAGCTTACCTTTAATAATTTTTTATTTAATCCATTACTTATATACCCACTAATAGTGCCTAGTCCCATCATTAAAGGCACTGTACCGATACTGAAAATAAACATGGATAATGCTCCTTTTAATATACTTCCTGTTCCAAGAGCATATATCTGCATTGTTTGTAGTGGACCACAGGGCATTATTCCTGTTGCTAATCCAATAAAGAAGGGTGTATTTCTGTTTTGGCTGATTTTAAATCCATTCAATATTTTAGGAAGCTTAACATATTTTCTAAGAAATGAAAGTGGCTCTAACATACTAAGTCCCATAAGAATCATAAAGACACCCGCAAAAATAGTGATATATCCCTTTAGCATAGGTGAAAAACTAACTACTGAGCCTATTCCTCCTACAATCGCCCCTACAGCTGTATAAGCAATTACTCTACCAGCATTGTATAAAAAAGTAGATTTTATAGGATTTCTAAATGCCATACTTTGCGAAATTACAATACCGCCACACATAGATAGACAGTGAAGTGACGTTGCTATACCTAATATAAACAGTATTGGATAGCTAACCTGTTCATCCAAGGCTGGAAGGTTGTTAAATCCAACTGTGCTATTTATGACAATATATAACCCAAAAAGAACAAATAGTGCAACAATAATTCCTTTATAACTTTTACTATTTGTAGCTACCTCATCTATTTCTTTAACTGTATATCCCATTTTATTAATAGCTACTATGATTGCATCTTTATCTGCTGTTATACACGTTAACCGACCTTTTTCGTAGGAAACCTCAAGGTTTTCAACTGCCATAGAACTAACTTTATCTTTAATTCTGTTACTGCAATTTTCGCAATGCATTCCCGAGATACTTAAGACCACTTTCTCTTTCATTTAGTCTACCCCTTTGCAAAATAGTATTCATCTACTTTTAGTATATTCTAATCTATTATATAATTAATGATAAAATTTTAACATTTTATATATGCAAACGCAAGGAAATACATTCCATCATAAATTATTGTAATATATATAAGCAATTATGATGTTGGTTGCTTTATATATTATAATAGTAGTTAATAATATATATTATAAGTGCCAAGGCTTATTACAATTCTATTTGCATTTATTATAAGATGTTGTAAAACAAAGGAGTGTATCATCATATGAACTTAGCAAAAGATACTTTTGAGTATAAAAAAATTGACAACCAGCCTATTTATGCAGATGTTTACAAAGCACAGGGAAATAAAACCCCTGTTATATTATATATACATGGTGGTGGACTAATTTGGGGATCAAGAAAAGATATACCTAAAAAGCAGATTGAATTGTATAATAGTGCTGGCTTCGCTGTTGTATCTATTGATTATAGATTAGCCCCAGAAACAAAGTTAACTCATATAATAGAAGATATTAAAGATGCAATTCAATGGGTAAGATATGAAGGACCAAAACTTTTTAACATAGATGAAAATAAAATTGCAGTTGTTGGAGGCTCCGCTGGAGGATATCTGTCTTTAATGACGGGAACTTTTAGTGAAAAACCGAATGTTATCGTTTCCTTTTACGGATATGGAGATATTTTAGGAGATTGGTCTTTAAGTCCAAGCAAATTTTATCTTATGAGGACTAATATAACAAAGGAACAAGCCTATGCCAGCATTGGGAATAGCACAGTAAGTGATGGTAGGATTGAAAGGTTTTTATTTTATTTATACTGCAGACAGCAAGGAAATTGGATTCCTGAAATTACTGGATACGATTTAGTTTTTGATAAAGAACAGTTCGATTATCTTTCTCCAATCAATAATATAACTAAAGAGTTTCCTCCTACACTACTTATCCATGGAGATAAGGATACTGATGTCCCATATGAGCAATCTGTACATATGAATCAACAACTCTGCAGTCATGGTATTGATAGCAAGTTAATAACTATAAAGGATGGTAAGCATGCCTTTGATTATGAAATAGATACACCAGAGGCTTTAAAAGCTATTGAATCAACTATTGAATTTATTAAAAAACATTTGGAATAAGGTATTTGGGACATATATCATCTTACTTAGGTAATACTAATACTGAGGTGATTATATGGAAAAAAGAAATATTTCATTAGAAGCTAGAAAAGCACTTGATGAATTTAAAGTAGAAATGGCTGAAGAACTTAAACCTTCAAATGAGCATATTTATGATCTTCGAAATAATTTATCTAAGCCTAATCCAGGTCAACCAAACCTTATTAAGACAAAAGAAATATCAAGAAAAAATCCGAACAGTTCTTTTAGTGATTTTTTAGGTAAGGGATTCTAAAAATTTTTTAAATAAGGGATTTATAGATTTGAATTTAATATGTTTAATTAAAGAGATATATTTTTTATTAAATCTATCTCTTTAATATTGTATTAGTGCTTTATCCCTAGTTAAATAACAATCGTATTTCATATATTAAAATTGTCTATAGATATCTTATTTCTATATTTAATAAAAAATATATATTTGTTATCTATATTACAATTGGACATCTTAAATTATATTTGATAAATTTATAGTATGGAAATATTTAGATTACACATTATCTAGGAGTATATCAATAATAAGCAGTTCCTAACAGATAAAAATATTGTTATTAATGGTAATTTTCATATTTGCCTCTTAGAATAGGAGTGTGCTTTAATGAGACTTCACAGGCTTTTAGGAATTATTCTACTTCTTGATTCTCGAGGAATAATGAAAGCGAAAAACTTAGCTCAAATACTTGAAACATCAGAAAGAACCATATATAGAGACATTGATATCTTATGTGAAACAGGTATTCCTATAGTATCAATTTCAGGTCCTAATGGAGGTTATTCTCTTATGGATGGCTATAAAATCAATTCAACTGGTTTAGAAAGTAAAGATGCCGTTAACCTGTTGCTTTCAAGTATGGGAGTAAGACCAGAAAAAAACACTGAAATGGACTACCAGCTAAAAAATGCTATCATTAAGCTTGAAAACAGTGTGTCCAAAGAACATAAAGAAGAAATTGTTAAAGCTAAAGAAAGATTTTTTGTTGACTCTGAGCCTTGGTGGAGCAAAAGAATACGCAATAATAATATAGACTTAATCAAAGAATCCGTATTAAACCTAAAAAAACTAAAAATTTACTATAAAAAATTTGATAACACCGTGTCAGAGCGAATTATAAGACCCTATGGTGCTATAATAAAAAATTCAGAATGGTATGTAACAGCTTTTTGCGAACTTAAGGATGAAATTAGAGTATTTAAGTGCAATAGGATTGAAAATATCGAAGTAATAAATGAAAACTTTACCATAAATTATACTTTTGATTTAGAAGATTTTTGGAAAAATAGTAAAGAGCAATTTGTTAGACAGGTATCTATTAAAACATATAATGCTGTATATATAGTTAAGGTTAAACTACAAGAAGAAAAAAAACAAACTCTTGATGGTTTCCATGTGCTTTCTTCTATAAAAACAAGTGATAGTTGGACTTATGATATAGATATGATAAGTTTTCATACTGCATGTAATGTACTATTTCCGTTAAGCGATAAAATAGAGGTTTTAGAACCTATAGAACTGAGAAATTTCTTAGTTGAAAAATGTAATAAAATTTTAAATTTATATAAAGCTAGATAAATTCCTGACATACTGTTGGCAAGGACTACTTGATATAATTAATATACCAAATAAATCAAGGGGGTAATATTAATGGAAGGTAGAATATCAAACATCAAAGGATTTAAGGCAGTAGGAATATCTTACTTTGGAGACAATAATAACGGAGAAATTCCTAAGCTATGGGAAGTCTTTAACAGACAGTGCAAAGACATAAAAAACAAAAGTAAATCTATGCTTTGCTATGGTATTTGTGATAGCGATATGGATTCGGAGGGTAGATTTAACTATGTTGCCTGCGCAGAAGTAGATAGTTTTGAAGATTTACCTGAAAACATGGAAACAAAGGTTGTACCAGAAGGAAAATACATAGTGTATACTTATTCAGGTAATCTAAAAGACTTAGGGGAATTTTATGGTAATATATTTACCAACTGGCTTCCAGCTTCAGGCTATGAAATGGATTACAGACCTCAGCTAGAGCTATATGATGAAAGATTTATGAGTAATGGAGAGTTTGACATATATATTCCAATTAAGTAGTATACGATATGTCAAAGAGGATGTGCATAGTTCACATCCTTTTTGATTATCTCTAATAGCATCCTTATCCACTTTTATAAGCACGTCCTTATGTGAAAGAAATTAAGAAGGGTATTAAGCAAAAATGCACCTTCAAATGTTAATCTTATTTAACACATTTGAGGTGCACTTTACAATATACAACTTTTCTCTATTCTAATTCTATAGTTCCTGCATTTAATGCGTAGTATCTACCATTCTGCTTCATTAAATCCTCATGGCTACCTCGCTCTATAATCTCTCCATGTTCTAATACCATTATTGCATTGGAATCACGAACAGTAGACAATCTATGTGCAATTACGAAGGTTGTTCTACCTTCCATCAGTTTATCCATACCTTCTGCAATCAGCTTTTCTGTTCTTGTATCTACAGAGGACGTTGCCTCATCAAGTATTAATATAGCCGGATTGGCTACTGCTGCTCTTGCAATAGAAAGAAGCTGACGCTCACCCTGTGATAGATTCTGACCATCCACTGTAAGCATTGTATCGTAGCCTTGTGGCAGATTTTTAATAAAGTAATGAGCATTTGCAAGCTTTGCTGCTTCCTTTACCTCTTCATCTGTTGCATCAAGTCTACCATATCTAATATTTTCTGCTACGGTTCCCTCGAATAGGTGAACATCCTGAAGAACGATACTCATTGTACTTCTTAGATCGTGCTTTTTAATACGTTTAATATCTATTCCATCATATAATATCGTTCCACTATTTATCTCATAAAATCTATTTATAAGATTCGTAATGGTAGTTTTACCAGCACCAGTAGATCCTACAAAAGCTATTTTTTGACCAGGCTTTGCATATAAATTTATATTTTTAAGGATCCTCTGTCCTGGAACATATCCAAAATCAACATCCTCAAAGGTAATAGATCCTTCAAGTGGTAATTGTTTATATTCTCCATTTTCATTAGGAACCATCCAGCAAAGACCATTCTTTCCAGAGCAATCTTCTACAAGGCTAACATCTCCTTCATCAACCTCAACTTCTTGATCTATAACGTTAAATATTCTTTCTGCTCCAGCTAAGGCAGCAAATAATGTATTCATTTGGTTAGATACATTGGTTATAGGTCTTGAAACTGTTCTTGTATATTGTAGAAAAGATGCGATATTACCTACACTCATTCTGTTTCCTATTACTAGAAAGGCTCCTATCATAGACACAAGAGCATATAATACATAGGATAGATTTCCCATGATAGGCATCAGCATAACCCCATAGGTAGATGCTCCAGTGCTTGCTTTGCGGAGCTCTTCATTTCTATTTTTAAAGCTGTCAATAGTACGATCTTCATAATTAAAAACCTTAACTACTTTTTGACCTGACATTATTTCTTCTATATATCCATTCATATCTCCCAATGCTGCCTGCTGAGCACGGAAGTTTTTTGCAGATTTCTGACCAATGTATTTAATCGAAGCAAACATTACGATCAGCATAAACACTACTACCAGTGTAAGTGTTGGACTTAAAAATATCATCATAGCAAATGTTCCAACTACAGTTACAATGGAAATTAATATCTGAGATACGCTCTGCTCCAAGGACTGATTCAGTATATCAACGTCATTTGTAAATGTAGACATTAATTCGCCATGAGAATTACTGTCAAAGTATGAAATAGGTAGCTTTTCCATATGAGAAAACATATCCTCACGAATTTTATGAACAGTGCTTTGTGCTAATCTTGCCATAAGTAAATTTCCAAAGTATTGTCCTATACAAATAAATACAACAAATGATCCCATAATCATAATGTATTTTATAACTAAACCTTTATCTTCACCTATTATAAGGGTATCAATAATAGGACTTAACATAGCATTCGTTCCTATCTCTGCTATAGCGCCAATTATTATAAAGAATATTCCTCCGAAAAGCAAAGATTTATTAAATTTAAAGTAACTAAATAGCCTTCCTAATGTTTTTACTGGATTATTCGGGCGTAGCTGTCGAGGGCCTTTTTGATTCTTCATTCTAAAGCCACCCCTTTCTGTTGTGATTCATAAATTTCTCTATATATTGGAGATATCTTTAATAGAGTATCATGATCTCCCAATGACTCTATCTCCCCTTCATGCATTACAATGATTCTATCCGAGTGCTGGATTGATGAGATTCTTTGAGCAATAATTATTGTGGTTGTATCTCCAAGTTCTTCTTTAAATGCATATTGAATTTTTGCATCCGTAGTCATATCAACGGCACTCGTTGAATCATCCAGTATGATAATCTTAGGAGACTTCATTAATGTTCTAGCTATACTAAGCCTTTGTTTCTGTCCACCTGAGAAATTATCCCCACCCTGTTCAACTCTATGATCTAAGCCATCATCATATTTTGATACAAATTCCCAAGCTTGAGCCTGCTTAAGTGCTTGTATGATTTGTTCATCAGAAGCATTCTCATTACCCCACTTCATATTTTCACGAAGAGTTCCTGAAAATAATATGTTTTTCTGCAATACAAATCCTACTTGATCACGTAGAAACTTAATATCATATTCTCTAACATCTAAACCACCAACAGAAATATATCCTTCTCCTACATCATAAAGTCTTGGTATTAACTGTACCAATGTAGACTTCGATGAGCCAGTAGAGCCTATAATACCAATAACCTCACCAGATTTTATATCAAAATTAATATTCTTTAGGGTTTTTTCTTTACTTCCTGGATAAGTAAAGCTTACATTATTAAAGGTAATAGAACCATCCTTTATTTCTTTTACAGGATTTTTTGCTTCTTTAATTTCTGATTCTGTGTTTAATACTTCTACAACCCTACCTATAGATGCAGAACCACGAAGTAATTGCATAAAGAACATAGAAATCATCATAAGCGCCATTAAAATCTGAGTAATATATGTTATAAAGGAAATTAACTCTCCGCCGCCCATATTACCTATAGCAATTTGCTTACCACCGAACCATAGTACCGCAATGATAGTAGAGTAAATTACAAGATTTAATACAGGCATAACAAATATAACAAGGGAAACAGCCTTAAGAGCTGTGTCTTTTAAAGAATCATTTCTTTCCTTAAATCTGTCTTCTTCATGATCTTGCCTATTAAATGACTTTACAACCCTTATAGCTGTTAAGTTCTCTTGAATTATTGCATTTACCCTATCTACACGTGTTTGTAGTTTTTTAAATAGTGGACTAGCCTTATATAAAACTACAGCTATCACAAGTGCAGTAACTGGTATGGCAACTAAAAAAACTTTTACCAGCGACGCATTTATTCTTAATGCCATAATAAGTGCAAATATCATCATAAATGGCGCTCTTACAGCCATACGCAGACTCATCATAGTGGTCTGTCCTATAGTATTACAATCATTAGTAAGTCTTGTAATAAGAGACGAAACTGTAAATTGGTCTAGATTTGCAAAAGAAAAGCCTTGTACCTTTTTAAAGGCCTCCTTCCTAATTTCTGCAGCAAAGCCATAGCCTGCCTTGGCTCCACAATGAGCACTAATAATACCAAATGTCATACCTAGCAATGCTGATATAATCATTATAATCCCTATTTGAACTATGTACGCGCCATCCTGATTTACTATACCAACATCTACTATACGTGACATAAGATAAGGAATTATTATATCCGCTAAAACTTCTAAAATCATAAGTATAGGGCTAAGAATAGCAAACATTCTATATTTTTTCATAAACGGTAATAATTTTTTCAAGATATCCCTCCTATTCTTATAAGTTTTTTGCACTCTTCATATTGTCTAGATTTTTATTCACCTTTAGAAGAAGATTATTGAGTTGTATCAGCTCATCTTCACCAAATTCATTAAAAATATCTTCATATTTCTTAATTAAGTGATGCCTACAATCCTCTACTATACACTTCCCCTTTGGTGTAATTAGTAGTCTATTGTACCTCATATCTGACTCTAAAGGTACTTGTTCAAGCATATTTAGGTTTAATAACCTTTTAACAGAACCACTCATAGCTCCTTCAGTAAATCTCATTTCCTTTGCTAAATCTTTTTGATTTGCATCTGGTTTTTTTTGTATAAGCATCATAAGATGTAAAAGACCAAAGGTTAATTCGTATTCATCTATCTTCGACTGCATTATACCAATAATCCTCTGATGAGTTTTTTTTAGCTGCATAGCTACATCTGTTTGAATCATATTACCACCTCCTAATACTTTAGCGTTAAACTAATTTTAAAACAATACTTTAATGCTAAACTAATTCTAAAGTATTGTCAAGATGCTAATATATGTAAATATTGTTTGATATAAATTTATTATCTTCTACTTTAAAATTATTTATCCCGTGGCTCGTAGTATAGTACCTTCTATGTAATTAAAATAGGGTAAGGTGCTTATCTATTACAATATATACACCTTACCCTAATTTGCAATTTTTTAGTTTACAATAAGTTATTACCTAATTCCATCTTTTTAAGATTGATCTCGTTGTTTTTTTAAATTAAAATATCCTATTGTTGCTACAACTAATGTTCCTATAGCATCAACTATGAGATCCTCCATAGTATCGACAAGAGCTTCCCTTCCAATTAGCACAGTTCCTTCTGCTGTGATAAATTTCTGCATATTTGTACCCAGTATGCCGTCTGCAGCAAATTCATAAATTTCCCAAACTGTTCCACAAGTTAGGGCAAAACAAAATGCAAATAATGCTACAAAAAAAGGGCTTAATTGAATGTTTAACTTTTCCGTATCATTAAAGAAATTGACAATGATAAAGCCTAATGCCCCTAACATAGCTGCACTAAAACAATGAAGGATTAAATCCCAATAAGGAATTTTGAAATAGAAATTACGAACTTCACCAAGATATATGGCACAAAACAAAAATATAAAATATATAATTTCTATTAAATCTGGTATTTTGATATTGTACCGACGTTCAACTCTTGAAGGAAGAAAAATAACAATGATTCCTACGATACACTGCAGAACCATCAGCACATAATCACTTTTTACTCTTTCATATTCATTTTGAGCAGTACCTGATGGGGCAATAGAAAACATATAAATTGCATAAAAAACTGATATAATAAGTAATGCTAATACAATTCTAAAAATTAATTTCTTTCTTTTCTCATACTTTTTATTTTCCTCTTTCAATTCTCATCAACCTTTTTATCTGTATTTACCATAAGTATTCTCATAACTACTATTTATTATGTAAATACTTCAACTGATCTCATTGAAACTAAGTCTACACTTTTTTAACAAATTCAGATTTTAATTTCATGTCTCCAAATCCATCAATCTTACAATCAATATCATGGTCTCCATCGACCAAACGTATATTTTTTACCTTTGTACCTATTTTTAAGACGGATGAACTTCCTTTTACTTTAAGATCCTTAATTATTGTTACAGAATCACCATCGTTTAAAATATTTCCATTGGCATCTTTAATAATCTTTTTATCTTCACCATTTTCATTTTCTACTAAAGACCACTCATAGGCACACTCTGGACAAACAAAAATACTCCCATCTTCGTAGGTGTATTCTGAATTACACTTTGGGCAATTTGGTAAATTAAGCATAATTTGATTTCCTCCATTCGTTATTATTAATGTTCATGTGCAAAGATTACTTGAAATTTACTTTTTATAAATTTGCAAGAGTACCAATTGCAACTAAAAATATTAAAAATATTGAACCATTCTCATAGACATCTATGATATCATAGCCTTGTCAAATTGACAAATCGGCAATAGTCCAAAAAACACCCTCACTACTGGTAAATATTTCTTGTTGTTCTAATATAGTTAACCAATTATAATTAAATTTGCTTAACTATATACGAGGAGGAAATTATGTATTTAAAAAAATCTATTACCCAATTTTTTTATAATATGACAATAAATGAACTGCACTTAATGAATAATAAGTTTTTAAGTACAGATATCACTTACAATAGTCTTTTGTATCTTGATATCATTTCTTATACCCCTAATTGTACTGCTAGCTATCTTGCTAACGTACTCAATATATCAAAACCTGCGGTAACGGTAAAAATCAATGAACTTATTAAACAAGGACTTATAGTAAAAACACAAAGTGAAAAGGATAAAAGAGTGTATTATCTAAACATCAACCAGGAATTTGCCCACATTTATGAGGCATATGATAAAAGTATGTGTAGAGCTATTGATGATGTAAAAGAAGAATATACAAAAGAGGAAATAGATACTTTTTGTAAGGTATTAAATAGTATCAGCATTAAGTACTTAGGAGATATGAAAAATGAACAATAACTTATCGCAAAAATTTAACATTATATCTTTATTGAAATTTACAACTCCAACCATTATCATGATGGTCTTTATGTCACTCTATCAAATGATAGATGGTATATTTGTTTCAAATTTTGTAGGCGCTGACGCCTTATCTGCACTTAATATTGTCTTTCCTGTCATAAGTGTTGTTATTGCTATTTCCATCATGCTTGCTACAGGTGGAAGTGCTATTATTGCCAAAAACATGGGGGAAGGAAAATATCAGGAGGCAAAAGAAAACTTTTCATTGATTATATGTGTTGGTGCTGTAGTAGGTATTTTATTTACTATTATAGGACTAACATTCATTAACCCAATTATCAAAGCTCTTGGTGCGACCCCTTCAATCTATGAGTATTGCTATGATTACCTTGGGGTTTTTATCAGTTTTTCAATTCTTGCTATTTTTCAAATGCTATTTCAAACGTTTTTTGTAACTACAGGTAAACCAGGAATAGGTCTTCTTATGACTGGAATTGGTGGTTGTGCTAATATCTTTTTTGACTAT
Organism: Bacillota bacterium; assembly: GCA_023387935.1. Classification (GTDB taxonomy): domain Bacteria; phylum Bacillota; class Clostridia; order Peptostreptococcales; family Natronincolaceae; genus Alkaliphilus_B. The sequence goes on along the minus strand of JAEWHG010000109.1, from coordinate 1,833 downwards.
CTATTTATTGTTGTTATGAATAAAGGCGTAACAGGTGCTGCTATTGCTACCTTAATGGGCTATTCAATACCTGCCCTATTTGGACTGGCTTATTTCACATTTAATCGAAAAAATACACTTCATTTTGTAAAGCCTAAATTACGTATTGAAATATTATTAGAAGCATGTAGCAATGGTGCTTCAGAAATGGTTACTAATCTTGCTGCTAGTATTATAACCTTTATGTTTAATATCATCATGCTAAAATACTTAGGTGAAAATGGTGTAGCTGCCATTACAATCGTATTATATGCACAGTTCTTATTAACTTCTCTATTTATGGGCTTCTCAAGTGGGGTCGCTCCAATCTTTAGTTATAATTATGGAGAAGGTAATATAACTGAATTGAAAAAAATATTTAAGATTAGCATAGGATTCGTTATAATCAGCTCTATTTTAGTATTTGGAATCTCTATTCTATTTTCCACTCCTATTATAGCAGTATTCGCTAGACCAGGTAGTGAAGTATTTGAAATCACTAAGCATGGATTTGTATTATTTGCTATAAGCTACTTATTTACAGGCGTTAATATTTTCGCTTCTTCAATGTTTACAGCCTTCTCAAATGGTAAGGTATCTGCAACCATATCATTCTTACGTACATTTGTATTTATTATTTTATCCATTCTATTGTTACCACTTGTCATAGGTGCTAATGGGATATGGCTTGCTGTACCTGTGGCGGAAGCTTTAACAATAATTATGGCGATTATCTATATCCTAAGATTTAAAACACACTATCATTATTTATAAGGTACCAACATAAACACATAAACACTGTATGTTTATTTAACTTGATCCTACTGTTGTTCTGGGATATTGTTTTCAATCTATTAAAGTGATTAGTCTAACAATCAAGGCGATGTACTTTTACAATATTGATTAATTATATTTCAAAATAGCTCTTATAGGCCTATTCGACCTATAAGAGCTATTTTATATAGCAAAATACGTTTGAATTTATCTTTCTATTGTAATGGATACCTGTTTCGTTAATCCATCCCAATCTACCTTACAATCAAGATTTTCTGCTATAAATCTCAACGGTAACATTGTTCTATTACTATTTGAAATATATGGTGATACATCAGTTTCCTTATTTGAACCATTCACTTTAGCAATTTTTTCTCCAATCCAAAGATGAATTACATTGTCCTCTAAATATATACTAACCCTTTTGTCTGACTCCCTCCATTCTATCTCCCCACCCATAGCCTCAATAACGGATCTTATAGGGAGGAAAGTCCTACCATTTTTAATAATTACTTCAGTACCCTTTCCTGGATCTATCTCTTTTCTTTTCCCATCCACATACATATACTTACTGCCTACTTCTAGTACAATATTCGTAGTGTTCGAACCTGATTTAACTGATACTTCATTAGAGGCAACTCCAAGAGTATTATCCTTATAAACAGGTTTCAAAATATAGTAATAGGTAGCGTTGTTTTTAACATTCTTATCATGATACGTTGTTCCTTCTATAGGGAAATCAGTAATAGGGGTACTCGATTGCTTACCAGATGCACTTGATCTATATAGATAATATCCTATAATATTTCTAGAATCCCTTTGTTTATCCCAGTAAAGATAGACTCCTTTTTCTGCAGTTTCTGCTTTTAGATTTACGTTAGGTATCAACTTTACTGTCACTTCATTAGAAGCAGGCCCTAATGATTTGTCTTTGTATACTGCCTTTAGCATATAATAATAAGTGGTTCCACTATTTAAATTATAGTCTGTATAAGATGTGTCTTCTATGGGGAAATCTGTAATAGGCGTATTTGATTGCTT
>JAEWHG010000038.1 GCA_023387935.1 Bacillota bacterium | reverse complement strand
TAATATTACTAAAACTGATGTTTCAACAATCGTAGGAACTGGATATGGTAGAGTGTCACTTTCCTGTATAGATAAAAAAGTTACGGAAATTACCTGTCACGGCAGAGGTGCCTATTATATAGACCCTAGTATTAGAACAGTAATAGATATTGGGGGACAGGATAGTAAGGTTATTAAGCTAAATGATAATGGCACGGTGATAGATTTTTTGATGAATGATAAATGTGCCGCTGGTACAGGTAGATTTTTGCAGGTAATGGCAAATGCATTAGAGGTGGAGGTAGGAGAGCTTTCAAAGCTTGCAAATGGAGCTAAGCCAGCGAACATAAACAGTATGTGTACAGTTTTCGCAGAGTCAGAGGTGGTAAGCTTAATTGCAGAAGGAACTTCTAAGGAAGCTATTGCTTCAGGACTCTTACACTCTGTATGTAATAAAACTTATTCATTGGCAAGTAAAATAGGAGTAGAAAATAAAGTGTTCTTCTCTGGGGGAGTTTCAAGGAATGAATACCTAAGGGATTTGCTTAGCATTAAATTAGGGCTAGAGATAATTTCATCGGAAAACTCTCAATTTTTAGGAGCCATAGGGGCAGCTATTATTGGGTACAACTAAGATAACAGTAGATTATATAAAAACAAAAAACCAACGAAATATTACATTCGTTGGTTTTTGATTTATCGTTTCGATGGCACCATATGAATTGCCTCGTTAGTTAATCCCATTACTGCTTCTGAAAATGCTTCCCCTAAGGTAGGATGGGCATGAATTGTATTTGCTATATCATCTGCAGTTAATTTTTTACGAATTGCTAAGGCGCCTTCTTGTATTAAATCAGCTGCGTGTGGTCCCATAATATGTACACCTATAAGTGTGTTTTCTTCGCCTGTAGCTATTACTTTAACAAAGCCTTGTGGCTCTCCCATGGCTAATGCTTTACCATTTGCACCAAACATAAATTTACTTACCTTATAATCAAGACCTTGTTCTTTTGCTTCTTCTTCTGTTAGTCCTACTGTGGAAATTTCTGGTGATACGAATATACAGCTTGGAATAAGATTGTGTCCCTCAGAAACTTTAGCACCCATAATTTTTTCAGCCACTGATTTTCCTTCGTGAGAAGCTTCGTGGGCTAACATCATACCACCATTAACATCTCCAATGGCGTAAATTCCCTCTACATTTGTTTCAAAATCATGATTTACATTAATTCTTTTGCGATCCATATTAATTCCTAAATTTTCTAGGTTTAGGCCTTCTGTAAATGGGGTTCTTCCAACTGAAACTAAAACTTGGTCTACTTCCACTTCTATTTGTCCTTTCTTATCCTTTGCTACAACAAGAAGACTTCCGTTATTTTCTTTAATTTCTTCTACTCCTGTAGATGTATTAATCTTAATGCCATCTTTTTTAAGAGAGGTGGTCAATCTTTTTGAAATATCCTTATCCAACTTAATTAAAATACTAGGAGCAAATTCAAAAATAGTAACTTCAGACCCTAACGCATTGAATATTCCTGCAAATTCAACCCCAATTACACCGCCACCAATAATGGCTAAACGCTTAGGTATTTCTTTAAAGTTTAAAAGCTCCGTACTGGTAATAACACCTTCTAAGTCTATTCCAGGAATTGGGGGAAGCGTTGGTTTTGCGCCTGTAGCAATAACAATATTATTTGCTAATATCTCTCTTTCTTCTCCATCTTTTAAAGTTGCTTTAACAAGATTTTTATTTATAATTGTGCCTCTTCCGTTTAGTACTTCTACACCATATGCGTTTAATACCTTATCGATACCTCCAACAAGCTGATCTACTACATTTTGCTTTCTTTCTTGGATTTTATCAACATTAATGCTATAATCTCCAATATTAGCAACACCGAATTCTTCAATGTTTTTTAAAGTCATCATGACTTCAGCATTTTTATATAGAGCCTTTGTGGGAATACAGCCAACATTTAAGCAGGTACCACCTAAGGCATTTTCTTCAATTAAAGTAACTTTTCCACCTAGCTGAGCGACTCTAATGGCAGCGACATATCCTCCAGGTCCGCCTCCAATAACTACCATATCTTTTTCCAATTCGACTCCTCCTTATTATTTATCAGTAAATTGTATTATTGCTTTATTCATACTTCCAATATATTATACAGTAATATTCATAATCTTTCAATTATTAACATAAATTTTAAATATTAGTTAGTAATTATGGTGAAGTAATATATATTATTAAAATTGTATATAAAAGAAGAAAAAATATTTGAATTTATTTGTAACTCTGTTATAATAAAATTAAATTAATAATTTTTTAACAAGAAATTATTTTTAAATATTAGTGTTTTAAAAATAAGATTTTTTTAATAATTAATTATCAAATAGAAAGGGTGGCGTTGATATGTTTGGTAAAATAGGCACAGGAGAATTAGTTTTAATATTAGGTATTGCATTGGTAATATTCGGGCCTGGAAAGCTTCCTGAGTTAGGCAAATCATTAGGTAAGTCTATAAGTGAGTTCAAAAAATTCTCTAATGATGTAAAAGAAGATATAACAGAAATAAAAAAAGATATATCTATAGATAACATAGTACTAGATAAAAAAGAAAGTAAATAAAAAATATAACGAATTTCAAATGGCCATCCTCATAAAACTTAATATATTTGATATATTATGAGGGTGGTATTATTTTTTTATTAATTTAAAGTATATATTAAGTAGTATTTTAAAATAATTATGTTTTAAATGGAGGGTCAAGTAAGCATGGAATTTGAAACAAAGAATAACTTAAACGAAGAAGTAAAAAATACTGTTGAAGAACAGACAGAAATTCAAGTAGCTCAAGCAGAAATAGGAACTGAAATTATAGAGAATGAAATTGAGAAGATAGAAGACAAAATAGAAGCAATGGGATGGTTTATAAGGGATAAATCATTTGAGAGAAAGATATGTAATGCAGAGGATTTTTTAGAAGAACCATTTTTATTAGATGTTGAAGAATTATTAAATTCTATAGATGAGTTAAAGGAAAGAGAAGACTTTAAAGACATATATATGATAAAAGGCGAGAACGCTATATATTTATTTTCTGAAAAATATATTACACATGCTTATGCTGATATGATGGTAATGGTTGAAGAAAAAGATTTATTAAAGCTAGTAGCAGATACTGTGCGCAAGGAATCAAAAACATATCCTAGACCTACACCTACTAAACTTTTCTCCCATAAGCCATTTAAACTTTCTAAGGAAGAATTACATGAAATTTTAGAGCAGTTGAAGAATAAAGAAGAGTATATGGATATAAAAGAAACAAAGGCATCAAATGGGGCATTGTATTTATATTCAGATAAGTTTATGACAAAAGTCCATGCATCATCTTTAGCAGAATGGGTGGAGGTAGAACGTGAGCAAAATCCATAAAATTTTGTAAAAATGGATAATAATAATAAAATCTATTGACAAATGACAACTATTTAACTATATTTAAATTATAATAAAGTATATAAATAAATTATATATACAAGAAAGTTTGATTGCTTTTGGTAATATATTTTAATATGACAATTAAATATTTGAAACATTATCTACGAGTCCTATAGCCTAAATAGATTACTCAAATTTAGACTAATAGATACGAAAGAAATTAAATTGTAGTTTCTTTTGGAAAGTAGGTTAGTAAAATTCTAATAAGTTATATGTAATTATATTAGGTATAGAATTGTTTCGTTTTTACTAATCTAAAAGTATTTTTACAAAAAGTACTTTTAGGTTTTTTTTTACAATTATCGTTATTTTTTTAACGATAACTATGGTTGTTAGTGCATAATCTTATCTTTAAAAGAATGTATCTTTACAGTATAGAAATATTATTAAAAATGCTGAAAGATAGCTCTTTATATATTAAGAAATGGAAGGGGGGAGTTATAAGAAGTAACATAAAGGAAGTAGCCAAGAATGCAATGATTGTATATTGAAGGCTTGTTTCGCAAAAAAGTTTAAATTAGGAGGGAGAGTCCTTATGTTTGAAAGAGAAATTGAAGATTTTTTAGACACAGTGAGAACCAGAAGAGATTTTTTAAAGATTAGTGGGAAAGGTATTGCAGGTATAACGGTTACTGCTTCGATGCTTAATATGTTAGGCTATTCCAATGTTGATGTGGCTAGTGCTGAAACATATGTAACTGCAAAAGGGATACTTATTTCGGAAAGAAATAAATGTGTTGGATGCCAAAGATGTGAGATGGCTTGTACAGTGATGAATGATAGGAAAATCCATCCGCATATTTCTAGAGTTAAAATAAGTAGAAACTTTAACTATGGGGAAGAAATCTCTGATAACTATCGTAATGAAGACGGCTATTTCGGAAATTTCCTTATGACACCGGAAACATGTAAACAGTGCGAAGATCCTAAATGTGCTAGCGCCTGTCCTGTAAATGCGATTACTTTACAAGAAAGACCATTTGGAGCTTGGACTGTTGATGAAGCTAAATGTGTTGGATGCGGATTGTGTACTAAAGCCTGCCCATGGAATATGCCTACAATAGATCCAGAAGACAAAAAATCAACAAAATGTATTTTATGTGGTGCCTGTGTAGCAAATTGTATAACAGGTTCACTACAAATGATACCTTGGGAAAAAATAACAGCAATGGCTGCGAGAAAAGGCTATAAATTTTCATAAGATATTTTAAAAGTTGAATATTAAATCTATTCAAATAGCACAAATAAAACTTTTTTATTTATAGAGATTGGAGGAATAATAATGTCTAAGATTACTGGCTGGACAGGAAAAATGTTGAGGGTCAATCTAACTACAAGAAGTATCGTTACGGAAGATACTATGAAATATAAAGATTTTATTGGAGGAGCAGGTATAGGATATAAGGTTATATTCGATGAAGTTCCTCAAGGGACAAAGGCTTTTGATGAAGCAAATAAAATAGTGATCGGTGTTGGACCTTTTACGGGTACTGGAGTACCTTGTAGCGGTAGAACAAATATAACATCACTTACACCTATAAATCCTTATGATGCTGTAACAGACAGCCATATGGGAGGAAACTTTGGAGCATTTTTAAAGTTTGCAGGATGGGATGCTATTATTGTTGAGGGCGCATCTAAAACTCCAGTATGGCTAAAAATAGAAGATGATAAAGTATCCATAGAGGACGCTTCAAATTTATGGGGTAAAGGAACTATAGATACATCGAAAGAGTTAAATAAGATTCTTGGTAAAGAAGCCTGTATCGCATCCATTGGGCAAGCAGGTGAAAACTTAGTTCATTTATCTTCTATTGTAAACAGTGTAAACCACTCTGCTGGAGGACACGGTGGCGTATTTGGATCTAAAAAATTAAAGGCTATAGGTGTTAGAGGAACTGGTTCAGTACATATTGCAGAAGGTAAGAGTCAGGATTGGTTAAAGCTTAATAGATATATGATGAATGAAATTATTGGAGCTAATAACCAACACGTTGTACCTAATACGCCTCAACCATGGGCAGAATATCACAGCGCAGGAAGTCGCTGGACTGCGCAAACAGCTTTATTCTGGGGAGCAGCAGTACCACCTGTAGAAACAGGAGAATGTCCTCCAGGGGAGCCAAATAAAGTTGGTCTTCGTACACAGAAGGCTATATTCGACTTAGGAGCAGTTGCTGAGGCAAGGACTATAAAAATGGGTGGATGTCATTCCTGTCCTATTCGTTGTCAATCCAACTTGAAGGTTCCAGAATTAGAGAAATATGGATTGTCTCAATTTGCTGCTAGTACATGTATTAACTTCTCTTCTCCAGGTGGTATTATGTTTAAAGGATTCTCAGACGGAGAGTCAAAGGGTGAAGTTGCATTAATAGCCAAGACATTAGGATCTAGGCTTGCTGATGACTATGGTATTTGGAGTAACTATGGTCAGCTTCCAAGAGACTTTAAACATGCATATAACTCTGGAAAATTAAAAGAGATGCTACCTGCAGAAGAATATAACAGTATACCATGGGATTTACTAGAAGCGGGGGACCCTGGATTCTTAGTAGAATTCTATAGAAGAATTGCACTAAAAGAAGGAGAATTCAGTAGTTTAGGACTTGGACCACATCATTTAGATAAGAAATGGAATTTAGGAGAAGAGTATTGGAATTCATATGGAAACAATATTTGGTCTAAAATGGCATATCCTAAGCACCATAGTAATGAAGCCGGTGCACAGGTAGGCGTACTTGTAAATATAATGTTTAACAGAGATGCGAACTCTCATACTCATATGAATATGATAGGTGCAGGACTTCCTACAAATCTATTAAAAGAAATTGCAGGGGAAGTATGGGGATCTCCAGATGCATTTGATGCCCCAAAAGACTATACACCAATGAATAAGTACAAAGCAAGGTTTGCAAAATGGTCATTAGATAGAAACTTCTTACATGATTCTATTACATTATGTAATTGGGTATGGCCAATGACAGTTTCTCCTTCTAAGGAAAGAAACTACAGAGGAGATACTGCTCTAGAGGCTAAATTCTTTAGCTTAGCAACCGGAATAGAAACAACTGAAGCAGAATTGGATTTCGCAGCTGAAAGAATAGCTACTATGCACAGAGCATTAACTATAAAGAATATGAACACAATTGACATGCGTAATGAACACGATACTATACCAGAGTGGGTATTTAAAGACACTGCAAATCCTGATGCAAAGCCTTTCACACCAGGAACAGTTATGCTTGATAGAGATGATATGCAACTAGGGCTTACTATGCTGTATGAAGCATATGGATGGGATGCAAAAACAGGAGCACCAACAAGAGCTACATTAGAGAAATTAGGAATGAAGGACGTAGCAGATGAGCTAGCAAAGCTTAAATTACTTCCTAAATAAATATAATATAAGAACGAATACATAAAAATATAGAAGGGGTTTACCCCTTCTATATTTTTATCATTATCCATAGGATCATTTTAATGAGACAATAGATTTTCTAAGTTTTAAAAAAGAACAGTACTTTATTTATTAAAGTGCTTCTATAAGAACTTCCATTGTACCACCACAAACCATACCCTCATCCTCTGCTACAATACCAGTCATATCCACATGTTCAATAGAATAACCTTTATTTAAAATAACATCACGAGCCAAAGTTGTTATATTAGCTTCACTGCAGCCACCACCAATACTGCCCATCAGTCTACCGTCTAGCCAAACAATCATTTTAGCTCCAGCTTTTCTAGGAACAGAGCCTTTAGAAGCAATGATTGTTACCAGTGCCCTTGGTATTTCAGATAACTGACAGGTTTCAGTTATTACATCATGATCAAATTCTGGCCAAGTAAATTTGCTATTATTACTTAAGCGTGTGCCTAGAGCTCTTCTAAATTTAATAACCTCCGCAATTATAGAAATAGCTATTTCATCAGGTGTAACTGCACCTATATCTAATCCAATTGGAGAACAGATACTATCTAATCTTTCCTTTGCATATCCTTCGTCAATTAATTGGTTCATCATTTCTCTTACTCTACGTTTAGAGCCGATCATACCTATATATGCAGGATTGTACTTTAGCGTGTTGCGCAGACAAACGCCATCGTGCCTATGACCTCTTGTCACAATAACCACAAAGTCAGATTCTCTTAAGTTTAGAGAATCAAATACATTTTGAAAATCTTCACAAATAACTTTGTCAGCCTCAGGAAAACGGTTGGGGTTAGCAAATGTGGGTCTATCATCTGCTACAACAACAGAAAATCCTACTTTGTGTCCAAATTCAGCTAGAGGTTTAGCAATATGCCCTCCACCTAAAATGATTAGCCGAGGCTTTGGAAAATATGGTTCAATTAAAATTGATTCATCTGAATTGTTGTAAAGCGATGGGTTACCAGTTGAAAAAGCATTGAATATTTCATTTTTAAGATCCGAATCGACGAGATAAGAATCCTCTTTTAATTTAGATTTAGATATATATAATTTTTTTTCAATAGATCCTTTTTTAAAATCTTGTGGTTTCATAAATGTCAATAAAGCTGATTCATTACCACTATTTAAGTTTTTTAATAAATTTTCATAAATGTGTTCAAACATATTAGATGATCACCCATTTCTATATATTTTTTTAAATAATAAGCATGAGCATACAGTTGATTATTATATAACAATCAATGTTTTAAGTTAATTATACCAAATTT
>JAEWHG010000064.1 GCA_023387935.1 Bacillota bacterium | reverse complement strand
TGAGGAGTGTTTTAATAATGATCGAAAAAGATCAAGTGTATCAGTTGGAAATAAGTAGTTTAGGTCATAGTGGAGAAGGTATTGGTAAAGTAGATGGATTTACAGTTTTTGTTGAAGATGCTATTCCTGGAGATTTAATAAATGTTAAGATAACTACATTAAAGAAAAATTATGGAATTGGAAAGATATTAGAAATTATAAACCCTTCAAAGGATAGAGTAGAGCCAAAATGCCCTGTGGCAAATACATGTGGTGGATGTCAAATTATGTATATGGATTATGGAGCTCAACTAGAAACAAAAAGGGTAATGGTGGAAGAGACATTAAAGCGTATAGGCAAAATAAATGTGCCTGTTCAACCAACTCTAGGAATGGAAAATCCATATGAATATAGAAACAAAGCACAATTTCCAGTAGGTGTAATGGATGGCAAGGCGATTTTAGGTTTCTATAAAAAAGGGAGCCATGACATTGTAGATACAGAGTATTGCCATATTCAATCACCAATTAACGAGGAAATAGTGAAGGTGATGAAAAAGTATATTGATGATTTTGGTGTAGAAGTTTACGATGAAAAAAATAATATGGGATTAATTAGACATATCGTAACAAAGGTTGGATTTACAACTGGAGAAGTAATGGTTGTTATAGTAACCAATGGTAAAAAGCTACCAAACAAAGAAGAGCTTATAAAGAGTCTTCAAGAAAATGTTGTAGGGTTAAAAAGCGTTGTTCAAAATATTAATAAGAAAAATACAAATGTTATATTTGGAGAAACAACCTTCACTTTATACGGAGAAGATAAAATTGTAGACTATATAGGAGACTTAAAGTTTAATATTTCAGCTAAATCCTTCTACCAAGTCAACCCTGCACAAACTAAAGTGCTTTACGATAAAGCATTAGAATTTGCAAACTTAACTGGAGAAGAAAGAGTATTTGATATATATTGTGGCATAGGTACCATATCATTATTTTTAGCCAAGAAGGCGAGAGAGGTACATGGTATAGAGGTTGTAGAAGCTGCAATAGAAGACGCGAAAGAGAACGCAACTATTAATAATTTAGTTAATACTAATTTCCATGTTGGAAGAGCAGAAATAGTGGTACCAAAGCTATATGAAGACGGTATTCGTGCTGATGTTGTAGTAGTGGACCCACCAAGAAAAGGCTGCGAGGAAAGTGTACTAGAAACCATAGTAAATATGGCGCCTAAAAGGGTTGTATATGTTTCCTGTAACCCAGCTACTTTAGCAAGAGATTTAGCTTATTTAGATGAAAAAGGATATAAAACAATAGAAGTACAGCCAGTGGATATGTTCCCGCACTCTTCTCATGTTGAAGTCGTAACACTGCTTGTGAAGGAGTAAAACGACTGAAGAAGCAGATGTACGTCTCATGCAAGGCTTGACCAAGAAGCCGAGCATAGCGAAGGCTGATTGGCAGCAAGTTACTGCGGAAGTCGTAACACTGCTTACGAGGTAAGTTCTAGTCAAATCCATTGCTTTCAAGTTAATCTGTATAGTGGCTAAATAAAACCAAAATTGTTCTGTAACCAGTTTAATCATTTCTTTTTTATACTCAAAATACTCCTTATTTGATTAAGTTAGCTCAAGCAAATAAGGAGTATTTTATTCTTATATTAGATTCTTTTAGACAAAACATATTAATTATAGATAAAAATTCATCTTTCAGATTATGAAGCTTTGTCTTGAACTACTTTTTTATCTTTAGATATTTTTGATTTTTCCCATGTCTGATAAGCACTTAGTAGATTTAGAGCTCTTTTAATTGTCTTATCTTCTACCTTTGAAGTATCTTTAAGAATATTAGACATCTGTACTAATTGAATATTTAAATATTTAGGGTTATTAAGTTTATTAGTAAAAGAGGTTGCAGTTGGTTTCTTTTTTGATGTTGCAAGGGATTCCTTAAACATCAGTAATAAGAAACTGTTTTTCTTTTGTTTTGGAACTTTTTTTGCTTCTTCATGAATTTGACTAAACATTTTTTCTAAATTACGCTTTTTATAATAATAAAATGCAGCACCTGCTCCAACTACTAAACTTAGTATTATTACGACAGTAAATAGGCCATTAATATCCATTATAAGTTCACCCCTTTTGATATATAGTAATTTATTATACCATAAAATATTTAGCAAATATACTAGTTAAATAGATACATTAAAGGTAGAAATACACATTTGGATTTTGAAAATTAAATTTAGAAACATTTTATCTTGCTAAGCATAACCACTTGAAAAGCCAGGGTGTTCGCCCATATCGATACACTCTCAAATGAATAAAGACTGTATTATTAGGTGAAAATAGAAGCAATATCCGTATTAATAATGTCGTCGCTCGTTACAATACGAAGTATGAGAGCCCCAAGAGTTTTCATTAGCGCAATCATTTTTTCATATCTTTAACGTTACTTTTTGTTGAGGTTATTGTATCGAATTTTATATAAAATCTTGTTAAGAAAAATTTTACATTTACAATGTTGACCAAGCAGTTTGTT
>JAEWHG010000145.1 GCA_023387935.1 Bacillota bacterium | reverse complement strand
GAGGATAAGCACTTTTTAGAGCAAATTAATCCAAATTCATTAGAAATATTACAAGGCTTTGTTGAGGATAATATGAAGAACGCAGAACCGCATGATAAATTCCAGTTCTTTAGACATGGATATTTTAACGTAGATCCTAAGTATAGTAAGGAAGATAAATTAGTTTTCAATAGAATTGTTTCTTTAAAAAGTTCATTTAAGCTTTAATTTACTTTTGAAATTAATAAGTGGAAAAACCCTTAATGGTTTTTCCACTTATTAATTATAGTTTTATAATATGTTTAAAAAACTTATCATTTAAATTGTCGAAAGTAGTAATAATACTATAAACTATTCTGTTCTTCAATATATGCAGTTAGCGCTTTAGACAATTGATCTGGGCAAGAAGTGCTCTTTCCACCACACTTAATACCCTTTAATTTTTCGATAGCTGAATGAATATGCATACCTTCTATTAGCTGGCTTATTCCAAAAAGATTGCCAGGACATCCTGATTCAAAAGATACATTATGAATGTTATTATCCTTCACATCAAAGGTTATTTTTTTAGCACAAACTCCTACGGGTGTATAACTGTTCATATTTCAAGTCTCCTTCCTATTTAGTAATGATGTCAATACACAGCATAATTTAAATAATAATAGAAAACCTATATGGGGTCAAGTGATATAAAAAAATCCTTATAATGTGCCTTAGTTCAATATAGTTAATTAATTAAAATAAATAGCTTGTATGGCTTTTATAAGATTTGATATAATATTTAGAGTTTGGAAACAATAAATAATTTAGAATTTATAGGGGGTGAGTGGCTTTGGTTAATGAAAATCAATTGACACAGGGGAGCATATCAAAGGCATTAATAAAGTTAGCCGTTCCTATTATAGGAACAGCATTTTTGCAAACGGCCTATACTATTACAGATATGTTCTGGATAGGCAAGGTAGGTACTGAAGCTGCTGCAGCCGTAGGTACAGGTGGATTTTTCACTTGGCTCGCTATGGCATTTATTATACTTTCTAAAGTTGGAGCAGAAATAGGAGTTGCGCAATCCATAGGAAAAGGTGATATTAAAGAGGCGAAAAGGTATATTAGACATACAGTACAGCTAAATGTATTCTTAGCAATCTTATATGCTGCTGTACTTATTATTTTTAATAAACAACTGATCGGATTTTTTGACTTAGGAGATCCTCACGTAATAGAAATGGCTATATCATATTTAGTAATCGTTTCTATGGGATTTATATTCTATTTTATTAACCCAGTATTAACTGCAATATTAAATGGATATGGAGATAGTAAAACGCCATTTTATATAAATATGATAGGGTTGGTAACAAATATGATATTAGATCCTTTACTTATAATGGGTGTAGGACCGATACCAGCTATGGGTGTTAAAGGTGCTGCGATAGCTACAGTAATAGCTCAATTTGCAGTAACTGTAGCATTTATACTTAGAATTATAATTGGAAAAGTAGAGATCTTTAAAGATGTAGACTTTCTTAAGAAACCTGACATGTACCATATTAAATACATTGTTAATCTTAGTTTGCCAGTGGCAGTACAAAATGCACTTTTTTCTATTATTGCAATGTTTATTGCAAAAATCATTGCAAATTGGGGCGCCACACCTATTGCAGTACAAAAAATAGGTTCTCAAATTGAATCTATATCCTGGATGACTGCAGGAGGGTTTTCTACTGCTATCAGTACCTTTGTAGGACAAAATTATGGGGCTAAGAAATGGGATAGGATATATAAGGGGTATTTTATAGCCATTGGTTTAGTAAGTATTGTTGGAGTAGGTGCTACTTTATTATTAACTCTAGGTGCAGGGCCTATTTTTTCATTATTTTTATCTGACGATCCAGAAGCCGTTGCTCAGGGAATAACCTACTTAAAAATACTTGGAGTATCCCAACTATTTATGTGTATAGAAATAACCACAGGCGGTGCTTTTAATGGCTTAGGAAAAACAGTGCCACCTTCTGTTACAAGTATTTTATTAAATGCCCTTAGAATTCCAGGAGCTATGATTTTGTCCTCTACGGTTTTAGGTTTAAATGGAGTATGGTGGAGCATAAGCATGAGTAGTATATTTAAAGGAATCATTTTAACGGGTTGGTTTATCCTATTTCTTAGAAAAAATTCATATCATCTGTGTGAAAAAGAAGAAGTAACTGTGGCTTAGGCTTAAAATTTTAATCAAATAAGAAAATCCGCTTAGTTTAAGCGGATTTATTGATTTTTTGCTCCCTTTACAGTTTCCTTTAATATGCTTTTAGTATTCGTGTCAGCAGCTATCATTTTAGAATTACCCTCAAATACTCCATTTTCATCAATAATTAGAGATTTAACAGAAATATCTCCACTAATTTTTCCTGTAGCAGTGATCCTAAGTTGCTGATTAGTAACTACATTACCGTTTACATTTCCTCCTACTACTATGTTAGAGCAAGAAATATTACCAACAATATCACTTTCTTCTCCTATATACACATCGCCATCTACCTTTATATCACCTTTAACGCTACCATCAATTCGTAAGGTACCTTTTGCTGTTAATGTTCCTTCAAAAGATGTATTTTTGCCTATAAGAGTATCGAACTTTGAAAAATCTACTACTTCCTTTTTATTAAACATAATGATCCCCCTCTAAGGTTTATTTAAGAATAAAATTTAATTTTCTATTAAAGTAAAAGGGTCTACAGGCTCATTATTAAATCTTACTTCAAAATGAGTATGAGGGCCTGTACTTCGTCCAGAGCTACCTAATTTAGCAATGACTTGTCCTTTTTTTACTCTGTCTCCTACAGAAACCAAATTTTTCTGATTATGAGCATATATTGATGTGTAACCATAGCCGTGTGAAATCATAACGACTCGACCGTAGCTACCATTATATCCAGAGTATGTAACAACGCCACTTCCTGAAGCTGAAATATTAGTTCCAGATTTGTTTGCAATATCTACACCGTTATGAAACTCTCGTCTTCTTCCTGTAGGCGAGATCCTATATCCGAATGGGGAGGATATGGTTCCATCTACAGGCAATGTGTTTGGCAAGGCATCCAGATATTCTAACTGATCTTCAACTTCTGAAATCAGCTTTTTCATATTATCTTTTTCTCGATCTATTAATTCTGTTAATAAATTTATTTCTTCTTCATATCCCTGGGAAGAAAAAAGATTGCTTTCACCAGATCTAGATACGATATCTGTCTGATAAGAATAAGAGAATACGATATCCTTTTCTTGGGATAAAGTATTTGATGTATCCAGTCCTACTAGATTCAAAACTTGACTTTGAATCTCATTTAAATCTGCTAGCTTTTCATCTACCTTAACAGAGTAATTCTTTAACTCAGAAAGCTCATATTTTTGACTTTCGTTTTCAAGCTTTAGTTCAGTTATTTGGCTATTTGCATAGACTAGCTCTTGTCTTGTATTAAAGTATCCAGTAGAAAATATAACAGTACTTGCAGTTATTAGAACTAAAGTTGAAGCTATTGATGTTGTTAACCATTTAGGAATAGAAAATTGTATAATTCTTTCGGAAGAATTAGGAATAATCATAAAAGTAAGATTTT
This sequence comes from Bacillota bacterium, assembly GCA_023387935.1. Lineage (GTDB taxonomy): Bacteria > Bacillota > Clostridia > Peptostreptococcales > Natronincolaceae > Alkaliphilus_B. Next base: position 6,778 of record JAEWHG010000145.1, on the reverse strand, counting down.
TTTTCGTTTTATGTTGAAAGTGATGTAGTTTTTTCATAATAGTAAAAAAAGCCTCCCTTAAAGCCGATAAAGTTTCAATTCTTACTCTATTCTACAATTGGAAAGAAAAACCTTCAAAAATATTTAATAATTCTTAAAAACTATTGCATAATTAATCATATGGATGTATAATAACAAAAAAGGATATATATACATAGTAATGTATAATTATTAATCACTATATTAAGGGGGAGTCAGTATGAAAAAGTTTTCTAAATTAGCTATTATATCACTGGTAATGGGAGCTTTACTTTTATTTACTGCATGCGGTAATAGTGCAACTAGTGGAGATGCTGCTAGCGGAGATGCAGATAAGAATCAAGAGGTTTTAACAAAGGTTGATGAAATTAAAAAAGCAGGAAAGATAGTGCTTGGTACAAGTGCAGACTATCCTCCATATGAGTTTCATAAAGCAGTAGACGGTAAGGACGAAATTGTCGGATTTGATATTGAAATTGCTAAAGAGATTGCAAAGGATTTAGGGGTAGAACTTGAAATAAAGGATATGGATTTTGATGGATTATTAATGGCTTTAAATGCTGGTAAGGTAGATTTTGTTATGGCAGGCATGACGCCAGATGCAGAGAGACAAAAAGTTGTAGATTTTTCTGAAATATACTATAAAGCAGTTCATGGTGTAGTAATAAAAGCAGAGAATAAAGATACATTCAAAACAGTAGAAGATTTAGCAGGGAAAAAGGTAGGGGCACAAAAAGGTGCAATACAAGAAGATATCGCTGTAGATGAAATAGAAAATGTTCAATTAAAATCATTAGGCAAGATACCGGATTTGATTCTTGAAGTAAAAAATAACAAGGTTGATGCTGTAGTTATGGAAAAGCCAGTTGCCGATTCTTATGTAGATAATAATCAAGACTTAATGCTTATGGATGTTACATTCGATGACGGAGAAGGTGGATCTTCTGTTGCAGTTAAAAAAGGAAGCACAGATTTAGTTGATGAAATTAATAAAACTTTAGAGCGTTTAATGAACGATGGATCTGTAGATAAATTTGTAGTAGAAGCTCAAGAAATGGTTGATCCAGAACAGTAGATACAAAATTCAGAGCTTTGCTTATCAGATGGAGGTATCTCCATCTGTATGTTTATTGTAAATACAACAAGGGGCTCGGAACCCATCTTGAGTCTCGATTGAGTTGATGGGTGGGGTTCTTATTACGGCGTATAAAAATTAATAATAGAAAGGAAGGGCTAAAAATGAATTTCAGTTTTTTACCGCAATATTACAACTTTTTTTTAGTTGGAGCTAAAAACACAGTATTATTAGCATTTTTTACAGTAGCCTTAGGAGTTGTATTTGGCATAATTTTAGCCTTAATGAGAATTTCTAAGAACAAATTATTTAATTTTATTTCAACTGCATACGTAGAAGTTATTAGAGGAACCCCACTGATGGTACAAATATTTATCATATATTATGGATTACCTGCCATAGGCATCAATTTTCCGACTTTCCCTTTTTTAGGTAGCGCAGGAGAAGAATTTGTTGCAGGTATCATTGCATTATCTATTAATAGTGGAGCATATGTAGCAGAAATCATACGTTCCGGTATTCAGTCAGTAGATAAAGGACAAATGGAAGCGGCTAGATCTTTAGGGATGCCTTATTATACGGCCATGAGACATATTATAGTACCTCAAGCATTTAAGAACATTTTACCTGCTTTAGGTAATGAATTTATAGTTGTTATAAAAGAATCTTCAATAGTATCTATTATTGGTATACATGATCTTATGTATAATGCAAACACTGTAAGGGGTAATACTTTCATACCACTTGAGCCTCTATTAGTAGCTGCTGTAATTTACTTTATTTTAACCTTTTCACTATCTAAATTATTAGGAATTGTTGAAAGGAGGATGAAGGTAAGTGATTAAAGTAAGAGGACTGAAAAAAAGTTTCGGAAAACTGAATGTATTAAAAGACATAAATACCCATATTAAAAAAGGTGAAGTGGTTGTAGTTATTGGTCCTAGTGGGTCTGGAAAAAGTACATTTTTAAGATGCCTTAATCTATTAGAAGAACCTACAGCTGGAGAAATAACTTTAGAAGGGAATAGCATAACTGAAAAGGGAGCGAATATAGATTTATTAAGACAAAATATAGGAATGGTATTTCAGCAATTCAACCTTTTTCCTCATATGACAGTTCTAGATAATATTATATTAGCACCTATAAAAATAAAGAAAAAAGCGAAAGATGAAGCAGAAAAAACAGCTATGGATCTACTCAATAAGGTAGGCCTTGCAGACAAAGCATCAGCATACCCTAATCAATTATCTGGTGGACAAAAGCAAAGAATAGCAATAGTAAGAGCTTTAGCTATGTCTCCTGAAATAATGTTATTTGATGAGCCTACTTCTGCATTAGACCCAGAAATGGTAGGAGAAGTATTGGAAGTAATGAAAGACCTAGCAAAGGATGGCATGACAATGATAGTAGTAACCCATGAAATGGGTTTTGCTAGAGAAGTGGGAACTAGATTAATGTTTATGGATGATGGAAAAATCGTAGAGGAAGGTGTTCCGAAGGATATTTTTGATCATCCTCAGCATCCAAGAACTCAAGAATTTCTTAGAAAAGTATTATAAAAAGTTATGAATAGAAAAATAGGTAGATTATATTTTATAGTCTGTCTATTTTTTTGTCATTCTGAATGTAGGAAGAATTTCATTAAATAAAAATAATAAATTTTTTTAAAAGTTGTTGCATATTTATTCGTATAGTTGTATAATATTCCAAATAGGATAATTATACATTTAAATGAATAATTATTAAATAATGAGGGGGAGTTCATATGAAAAAGTTTTCAAAGGTAGCCATGATTTCATGTCTTCTAGGATTAATTGTTTTATTTACCGCATGCGCTAATAGTGCTGCTAGTAATAATACAGGAGATGATTTGTCTAAGGTAGATAAAATCAAAAAAGCAGGAAAGATAGTTATTGGCACAAGTGCTGACTATCCTCCATATGAATTTATAAATGAAGTTGATGGTAAAATCGAGTATGTTGGATTTGATATTGAAATAGCAAAGGCAATTGCAGATAGTTTAGGTGTAGAGTTAGAAGTAAAGGATATGGCCTTCGATGGACTATTAATGGCACTTAATGCAGATAAGGTGGATTTTGTAATGGCTGGAATGGTTCCAAAGCCTGAAAGAGCTGAGGTAGTAGATTTTTCTAAAATCTATTATCTAATGCGTCAAAGAGTACTGATTAATGCAGATAATAAAGATAAGTTTAAAACAGTTGAGGATTTAACTGGTAAAAGAATTGGCGTACAAAAAGCTACTACACAAGAGGATGCTGCAAATGAAAAAATAAAGAATCCTCAAATAAAGGCGTTGGATAAGATTCCAGACATAATTTTAGAATTAAGAAACAATAAGATAGACGCAATGGTCATAGAGGAAACATCAGGAAGGACATATGTAAGCAAAAGTGATGATTTAGTATTAATAGAAGATGTTGCCTTTGAAAATGCACAAGGTGGAACGGCAGTTGCAGTTAAAAAGGGAAATAAAGACTTATTAGAAGAGATTAATAAGATACTAGATACTTTAATGGATAATGGTTCTATAGATAAATTTGTTACAGAGGCCATAGAGAAAGTATCTGAACTATAGATAAGCATTTTAAACAGATTGCCTTAAGATGATTGTTAAAATCGTTGGAAAGGCAGTCTGTTTTTATTGTCTAAGAAAATATAAAGTTTTGGCTATTGGGATGTTTTTAAAAAAATAGAAGGTTGGTGATGCTTTAAGATCGTATTTAATATAAATATATTATTTTAGGTATTTGAAATTTAAAACAGAGTTTTAAATTGAGTACGACATAAAGCTTGTGGGTGGAAATGAACAAATTTTATTTTATAACTATGATTTAATATGATACAATGGGGTATTGATTAGCAGTATAATATAAATTGGTGGAATTTTTGTAAATCTAAAAGCTGAAATACCATGTTATTTGACTAATCATTATATGGAGAGGAAGAAGTAAATGAAAATCAATATGAAGCTTAAAGTCGTGGTAGTAATTTTGTTAATTTTTTCATTAAGTAGTGCTCTGTCTGTATTCTATCAATTAGAAATGATGGTTGCTGACAGTAAAGTAATTAATGATACTGGTATCGTTAGAGGTGGAAGTCAAAGACTTATTAAGCTGGAATTGGCAGGTGAAAAATCCGATCAACTTATAGCGTCAATAGAAAAAAGAATAAATGGATTGGTCCATGGTGACACCGAGCTAGGATTACCAAAAGCTACGGATAAAAATTTTATTGCAGCTATGGAAGACGTAAAAACAGATTGGGAAGATTTAAAAGTTCATATATATGAAAATAGAACAAATGCTGATAAGTTAACATTAGTAACCAAGAGTGAGGATTTTTTTGAAACTACAAATAAAGCAGTTGCTATGGCAGAAGATTTTTCTAGGGGAAAAGTAACATTTTTAAAAACATTCCAAGTTGTTATATTTGTTCTAAACTTAATAATTTTAATATTTGTATGGATTATGAGTAACAAGGGAATTTCAAAGCCACTTATGCAGTTATTTGAAACTATAGATAATTTAGATATATCGGAAGATATTCCAGAACAATTTACGAAAAAGAAGGATGAAATCGGATTACTATCAAGTGCTTTCCAAAGAGTTATAGATCGGTTAAGAAATCTTACAAATGAAGTATCGGGTGTATCTAATGAAGTGGCAGATTTTTTTGAGGAACTTAATTCACGAATCAATCAATCCTCTATTTCTATGGAAGAAATCGCAAGAGTAATAGAAGAAGTTGCTGCAGGAGCTACTGCTCAGGCAGAAGAAACTGAAAGAGGCGTAGCAAATATAGTGGATTTAGGACACTTAGTAGAGCAAGAGCAGGAACTATTACAGGAATTAAAAGTTTTTATAGAAGAGGTAGATATATTAAAAAGTGAAGAAATTGAAACTGTAAAAGAACTTATTGAAAAAACAGAATCTAACAATGAAGCTATTAAAAAAGTGAGAAAAGTAATAATAGATACTAGTGAGAGTGCAGAAAAAATTGAAGCTTCTAGTCACATGATAAAGAGCATTGCTAACCAAATTAACCTGTTGGCACTAAATGCAGCTATAGAAGCAGCGAGAGCAGGAGAGGCGGGACGAGGATTTTCAGTAGTGGCAGAAGAGGTGCGAAAACTTGCAGAAGAATCTCATAATTTTACCCAAGAAATATCAACAGTAGTAGTTGAGCTTATTGACAAAACCGAAAATGCAGTAGCTATTATAAAGAGATTAGATGAAATCACTGCTTCACAGACAGAAAGTGTTGATTTGAATAATAATAAATTTGAAGGTATATCTGATTCTATAGAGAAAATTACGGTAATAGCAGAAGTTATAAATAAATCAGGCTGGGAAATGGTAGAAAAAAAAGATGAAATTATAAATGTAGTAGAAAGCTTATCTGCTATATCAGAGGAAAATGCAGCAGGAGCCCAAGAAGCTTCAGCTTCAATCGAAGAACATACTGCATCAATGCAGGAAGTTGCTAATTCCAGTGATGCACTATGGGACTTAGCAGCTACTATGAAGGAGAGTATAAATAAATTTAAAGCTTAGAATCTAAACATAATCTGTTAAAGCATTACATTTACTTAGATCTATGAAATTAAGCATAAAAACATAAAAAGTAAGGTAGTTTAGTAAAAGTATAGTATGATCTAATTAATACTGCTTTACATAAATGTTGTAATAAAGCAATAGATAGGTATAAAATCTGTCTATTGCTTTTGTTATACTTTAAAAAAAGCAGATTTTTGCGTAATAAATATAATAATATTATTACTTCCAGAATATTTCAATGTTTATTATGGCCTAGAACCCTTAATGATATTATAAAACAAAGAAATAACTTATTTCACAAGGAGTAGTGCCGTATGTTGAAAAGATATATTGTTAGGGAGCTGAAACATGTTATTGAAAGGACATTTAATTTTATAGAAAATGATGTTATAGATAATAATCATTTACCAGATTATATTATTTCTCTAGATAGAAATAGAAAAAATACTATTGAACTAGACACAGATGATAAATTTATTATCATCAGGGATAGAGGTATTAGCTTATGATGCAGTGTTACAAATGATGGTATTGATTTAAATCAGCAAATGAAAGTCAATCTAGAAACATTAATCTAAGAAAAGCAATAGGTATGGGGTATAAAGCATATCTATTGTTTTTTTATCGATGATTTTGATAAAATGTTAACGCGATAAAAGGCTTAAAGCATTGAAATTAGAATATTTTAAAGATTATGCACTATAATATATATAAATTAAAAAGAATAAAAAAACATAATTTCAGTGAAATCATATATAAGAATCTGAAGATAAAATAAGTAAATAACTTAATTATATGGATTTGTAACTTTTAAAATATGGAAATATAAGTGTAAATTTAAAGTATTATTATTCTTTATAAATAATTATAGTTGCATTAATTTACCAACCATGATATGATCCATATCAATGAGATGTCCGAAAAAGTGACAAAAGTGACATTTTATTAACAAAACTAAAGGTGGTGATTGTAACCAGAGATATTGGAAAATATCCCATAAAAAAATTACAATTATCAAGTAAAAAACTAGAAAGGGGAGTTTAAATGAAAACAAAGTTTAAGACAAAGGTAGTAGTAATGCTAAGTGTATTTTGTTTAGTTTTATCT
>JAEWHG010000047.1 GCA_023387935.1 Bacillota bacterium | reverse complement strand
GCATCATTGTATGTAAGTCCATATTATAGAGGGCAAGGAATAGCTGAAAAGTTAATTAATAGAGTTCAGGAAGTTGTAAAAGAGTGTGGATTTAAAACACTATATTTAAGAACTGAGCATACTTCTGAATATTATAAAAGATTAGGCTGGGAGTATGTTTATAAAACACATGATGAAAAAGGACAAGAAACCAAAGTTTTTAGAATAGCAGTAAATAATTAAGATATTGAAATCAAATTCATATTATTCATAAAAGATATCACTACTTCCTATAACAAGTCATTCCCACTAGGGTTTGGTGGGAACGGTCAGACTGCACTCGCTTTTAGGGTAATTGCAAGATTCAGACAGTATGAGTCGAAGAAGCACTTCTGTAGAGGGATTATTTGAGGATCCATAAAGAAGAATTAGTATAAGGTCAACGGTTTAGATCTTTGTATAATAAGTAAAATTAAATAGAATTAGCATTTGAGATAAGGAGGTTTATATGAGAATTGATCACTTGGTAATTAATGTTGATGGAAAGTATCAAACAGATAAAAATATTATTGAGGAAATTCGTAAGAAGGGTTTTCCCTATGAACCTAAATGGGGAAAGGGTACAAAAGGATTTAAAGCGTCAAATCTATGGATTGGGAAAGAATATCTTGAAATGATACGATTGCTGAAACAGGATGGTGGAGGATGGAAACCTGAGTGGGTAATCAACTATAACAATGGACATAGAGGATTAATCTGTTTAATGATTGATATTGATAATCTTGATGCTGAGTATCAACGTCTAATCAATAAAAATATTAATATTACAGAGCCCAAATATTTGCAATTTAAGTGGTTTTTTAATCTTCTCACACGAACAATGCCGTGGAGAAATAGTTATATTGATTTTTTTCAAGGTGTGCCTATGCAAATTGGTCTCCAACAAATAAAAGATTCAAAGTCGCTGGAGACCTTACGACAATATATGATACCGAATTCAAAAGATAATGGAATTGATGGGATAGAGACCGTGATAATCAAAGGCGATTTTACTAAAAAAGATTTTGACCAAATACTAAAAATATTTGAAGCTTCGGAAATAAAGGAGGATGCAATTATTGTCACTCTTTTGAATAATCAACAGATAATTTTTAAAAAGAACAAATCTTTTTCGGTTGAGGTCTATACATATGGAAATAATGAAGCTGTATCTGGTAATAAGGTAGTAATTGAAAATGTTGAAGTTTTGTACAGATAAAATAGGAGTACCTATGGGCACATCCCTTAACAGAGAATGCCAGATATTTAGAGTAGAAGAATATGATTAGGGCGCGTCAGGGATTCTTGAAACGCTATCTGTAAATTTTGAATAACAGAGTGATAGATCAAAGGTTTTTAAAATTATATAAAGGTATTGGAGGAGAGATAAGATTGAAAACTATATTTGATTTAAGAGAGAAGCCAGATGATGCAGTTTATGAAGCCATCCAAAATCTTTATGACGAACCTCTGAAGGTAGTTAGATTGGATAGTAAATCAATCACTGCGTGCATTGGATGTTGGAACTGTTGGCTCAAAACTCCTGGTAGATGCGTAATGAAAGATCAAATGACTGAATCCTATCCCGACTATGTAAACAGTGATGCTATAATTTTACTAATCGATACAGCACAAGGATTTATTAACCATAAAGCTAAAGCTTTTTTGGATCGGACAATTCCACACTACCATCCATATATAAAAATTGTAGATGGAGAATGTCATCATGTTGCTAGATATAAGTGTTATCCTGATATGGTATTTTACTATGATACTGAAGGATTAACTACTCAAGAAGAACATGTTATTGAGGATTATTTGTATCGTACTGCCTACCATTTTCAATCTAAGGCCTATCGCATTGTAAAAGATGGCAGTCTTCAATTGTGCTTACTGGAACCAAGGAAGGCTAAAAGACAGGCAGTGGCCTTTAATTCAATTGAACCAATGGAAAAACTAGTGATTTACAATGGTTCGCCTAGAAGGAGTGGCAGTAATTCCGCACTTATTCTGAAAAAAGCCCTTGAAACCCTTGGTGATAGGGTTGAAATTCGTGATTTGAAGGAAGGAGATAAATGGGAGGAGTGGGCAGATGCTTTTAAAAGAGAGAGTCATGTCATGTTCTTCATGCCCTTGTATGTCCATGCAATGCCTTCCCACGTCATGGGATTTATCGAGAAGCTTCAAGTCTCCAGAGGAAGTATAAGCTTTTTTGTACAATCTGGCTTTCCAGAAAGTAGTCAGACTCACTATCTTGAGGCATATTTTGAACAACTAGCCCTTAGATTGGGAAGAACTTATATTGGTACAGCTATTAAGGGCGGAGTGGAAGGTTTACAGGTGAGGCCTGCTAAAGCTCAAGAAAAGATTATTGAACCAATGGTAAAATCCATTGCTAACTTAGTGTGTGAAGGAAGTTTCAACAAAAACAATATTTCCCAATTGGCAAAACCAATTCGATTGGGAAAGGGTATGAAAATTCTCTTTAAGGTACTTAGCAAGATTGGGCTAGTAAACTTTTTCTGGGATCAACAGCTTAAAAAAAATAATGCATATGAAAAACGGTTTGATTGCCCTTATTTATTCTTAAATAAGAAAAGCACTACAGTTTAATGCTATCAGCTTGTTCAAGTAAAACGGTACTGCTTCAAAGTAATAACTTAGAGGACTCCGAGCAATATCTACTAACTTAAAAAGAATAACCCATATCTCTAAGTGAGTTTTATATATAAAGTTAAAGAGTGATTAGACTCCAAGGTCTATCACTCTTTAAAAAACATAGATATGGTTTTTCATGGATTTTGAAAAACAAATCATTATCAACTTTTTTGTCAGAGCAATCCACCTACAACTAACTGTTTTTCAAGTAGATTTCAGATGGCTTTTTTATACTAGATGGTTTTTATATGTTCACGAATTAACTCACATGAATGATGAAAGGCTTTCATTTCTTCTTTAGTTAAATTCAACTCAATTATTTCCTCAACTCCATTTTTACCGATAATGACTGGAACGCTGATAAATAAATTCGTTTCTCCATACTGTCCGTTCAATTTTGTACTAACAGGAATAACTTGTTTCTCATCATGAAAAATACAATGAACAATTCGCGCTAAAGCTGAAGCAATACCGTATTCCGTTGCACCTTTACCCTTATAAGTCGTCCATCCAGCCTCTACTACTTCTTGTAAAACTGCTTGATGATCTAATGCAAAACGCTGATTCACTTGTGCCAATTCAATAATTGGTTTTCCATTTATTGAAATATGAGACCAAGGAATCATCTGAGAGTCTCCATGCTCTCCCATGGTATACCCTATAATTGATTTATGATCAACTCCTGTTTCGCGTGAGATAACTTCACGAAATCTTGCACTATCTAAACATGTTCCAGTTCCAATGATACGATGATGATCAAAACCAGAAATTTGATGAACTCGGTAGGCAATAATATCACAAGGATTTGTAATCACAATAAAAATACCATCGAATCCAGAGGATACTACTTCTCCTACAAAGCTATCGACAATGCTAACAGAAGCCTTTAATTCTGAAAGACGATTTTGGTCTTGCGTAATACCTCCAACACTGATAACAATGATATCACAATTTGAAAGGTCTCTGTATTCTCCAATTTTTATTGTTACTTTATGAGGAAAGTGTGCAACACTATCCACTAAATCTTGACGTTCTGAAATTGCTTTTTCTTTATTAATATCTACAAGAATAATTTCATCTACAATTCCTTGTACAGCAAGACTGTATGCACAATGAGCGCCCACATGTCCTACTCCAATAATTCCAATACTTCTAAGTTTAATATTCATATATTTCCCACCTTTATGACCACTAAATAGATTGTTTAAAGAATTTTTAAATAGTTGAATATATTATATAGGATATAATTAATATTGAGAAGTCTTATTTGTCAGTGAATGTGTGATGTAATATATCACATGATAAGATTGACTACGCCTAACACAGTGTTTGCAATATCTTATGATGCTGCGAAGAGGGTAGGCAGTTGCATTTTAAACACTGGAAATGTTACTACACCATTGAAATATTAGTAAAGTACAGAATTTCACCTAAGGCATATCTCTTAGAGATAGTCCTTAGGTGTTTTTATTTTTGTAGCTAAAGGAAGACTGTGTTCTTATAGAAACGGAAAAATTTATGCATAATTACCAGTTACCTACTCATAGTATTTATAGATAAGGTCTTTTATTTAATGGGAATAATATTATATTCAACTTTATATTCATTGTAATTATAAAGCTCTATTTCTACTCTAGGGTTTTCTTTATCAATAAAATCAAATAATAGTACAGGCCTAAGCTGTTTATCATTCGCAATTATACCGCTTTTTTCAATACCGTCACAAATACTTTTAGGATAATTGTGCAAATCACCCATTCGTTTATCAGGAAAATATAGCTTTAAAACAGTAATTAATTGGTTATCAAGCTTTGGACCTAAATATTGTTGATTTATGTAGCCAGCAATCATATTTTCATAGGCCACATATTTACTATGTTTACCAGCTCTAGGCATCCAAGCCTGGCCATTAATATTAGTAAGTTTGAAGTTAGATTTGCTAACAGGACGTCCTGGTATAGTGAATTTTATCATAGTGCACCTCCATTAATATTGTAACACAAACAGTCATTACCATAAGGATAGTTTTTGCATTAAGTGACAATAATTTATAAGACCTTACTAAAATACATTGGGGATGTGTTATAATGAATAAAAAAATTAGGACAGCTTTAGAGTGGCTTCAAGCAATTTTTATAGCAATAGTAATTGCTATTTTAATAGAAAATATGTTATTTAGCTTCGCAGTAGTAAGTGGACAATCTATGTTTCCAACCCTAGAAACTGAAGATAGGCTTTTAGTAGCCCGTGTACCTTTTATATATAAGGAACTTAATATGGGGGATCTTGTTATTTTCAATCCGCCAAATACATTGAATAAAGGAGAAATGTTTATTAAAAGAGTGATAGCTACTGAAAATGATCATTTTTTAATTAAAGATGGTATTCTATACATAAACGGAGAAAAACAGATAGAGGAATATATTAATGAGGAAGAATATCTACCACGGAGATATCAGTACATAGAAGGAATAGTACCATCCAATACGCTTTTTGTAATGGGAGATAACCGTAACGATAGTAACGACAGTAGAACCTTCGGATTTGTTTCAAAGGAGAATGTTAAGGGCAAAGTGCTTTTTAAGATTTGGCCATTGGATGAAGCAAAGGCCTTTATAAGCCCGAATTAAAGGGAGGCAGTTTAGTGGAACTGAAGGAGAAAGTAAAGCAGTACTCAAAAAAAATAGGAATAGATTTAATTGGATTTACAGATGCAGATCCATTTGAAGATTTAAGAGAAATATTAATAGAACGTAAAGAAAAGGGAAATTTATCTGGTTTTGAAGAAAACGATATTGAGCTTAGAATAGATCCTAAAAAGACATTGAATAGTGCTCAGTCTATTATAGTGATAGCAATGTCTTATTACATGGAAGAAGAAAAGCTTAAGGATTATAAAAACCCACAGTTCTACGGGGAACTAGCAAGAACTGCCTGGGGTCAGGATTACCATATCATTTTAAAGGACAAGCTAAATAAATTAGCAGAATTTATATCTAGTGAATATGATGGATTTGAATACAAAGCCTTTGTAGACACAGGGCCATTGGTGGATCGGTATTTAGCAAATCGTGCTGGAATAGGCTTTTATGGATATAATTCCGCTATTATCAATGAAGATTTCGGTTCTTGGATTTTTATTGGATATATGATAACCAACATCTCTTTTAAAAATGATACATCCTTAGAGAATACTACTTGCCTAGGATGTAATTTGTGCATTGAAAGCTGCCCCACATCGGCTATAGAAGGTCCATATGAATTTAATGCAAATAAATGTTTATCTAATATTTTGCAGCAAAAGGCGGATATTAGAGAAGATATATTACCTATCATAGATAAAAGAATATACGGCTGTGATGTCTGTCAGAATGTTTGTCCTCATAATATAAATATTAAGGAAATGACAACGAATGCATTTATACCTGATGAGTTACCACATAGAGTTGATTTAATTCCACTGCTTAAATTATCGAATAAGGAATACAACTCACTTTTTAAGGAAAATGCATCTGGCTGGAGGGGTAAAAAAATATTGCAGAGGAATGCAATAATCGCTCTTGGAAATTACAAGGATGAAAGTGCTATACCTTATTTATTGCCTCTGCTAAAGGATGAAAGACCTGATATTAGAAAAATAACTATATGGGCTTTATATAATATTAATCCTAAAATAGCTGTAGAGGCTATTTCTAAAATAAAGGACAGTGAAAAGGATGAAAATGTACTTAATATGATTAATCAGTACTTAAATAATTATTAAAATAAAAGTGCAATAAAGTGTCCCTCTTGAATAGGATGTTATAGATAAATATCTAATAAAGGAGGGAGATGGATGCATAAACATTGCAGATTATCCCATACTCAGTTAAAAAAACAGTGTGATTTAAGTCAGTTTGACTTTGAAACAACTGAAGAAGTACCTTGTTTAGTAGGTATAATGGGTCAAGAAAGAGCAGAGGAATCAATGAAATTTGGTCTTGGAATAGATCATCCAAGTTATAATATTTATATTAGTGGTGGAAATGGTACAGGTAGAACTAGTTATTCAAGAAAAGTTGTGGAAGAGTGGGCGGAAGGAAAAAATATTCCAGATGACTGGTGTTATGTATATAGCTTTGAGTCTAAAGGTAAAATAGAAGCTTTAAATTTGCCAGCAGGTATGGGAAAAGTACTTAAAAAGGATATGGATGACCTCATTGAAGATTTATTAATACAGGTTCCGCGGGCTTTCCATAGTATCGACTATGAAAAACAACGAAATGAAATAATAAAAGAATATCAAGAGCAGAAAAATAAATTAATACAATATCTATCGGATTACGCAAAAGAAAAGAAGTTTATATTAAAGAGTACAACGTCTGGTTTTGTTTTTACGCCAATATATAAGGATGAAGAAATATCAGAGGATCAAATTGAAGAATTAGACCAGGAAATTAAGGAAGAAATAGAAAAACAATTAGAAGAAATACATGGAGCTACTCTAGAACTTCTAAGTAAAGTAAAAAAGCTTGAGAGAATAGCTAAGAAAAAGTTGCTTCAATTGGAACTTAAAGTAGGTCTATATGTTGTAAAGCCATTAATGAATGAAGTATTCAATAAATATAATCAATGCAAAAATGTACAAAACTATCTGAAAAAGGTTGAAGCAGACATCATAGAAAATATATTCTATTTCTATTCTGAGGAAGTAGATGAAGACGATGCAATTATAACTGTTAAGACTTTTGAAAATGAAGATGTAATTAAAAAGTACAAAGTAAATTTATTTATAGATAATAGTAATACAAAAGGTTCTCCTGTAATAATGGAGTTTAATCCCACCTTAAACAATTTAGTAGGAAAAATAGAATATGAGAATGTTAATGGAAATTTAAGAACGGATTTTCTTTTAGTTAAACCTGGGACTATTCATATGGCCAACGGAGGTTATTTAATAATCCATGCTAAGCAGTTATTAAGCAATCCATATGCATGGGAAGCTTTAAAAAGAATATTGCAAACGAGAGAAGTTACTGTAGAAAGTATGGGAAGTCAGCTTGGTATAAGCGAAGTATCCTCTATGAAGCTAGAGCCTATACCTGTAAACTTGAAGATCATTTTAATAGGAAGTAGATATTTATATTATTTGCTGCACGAGTATGATGAAGAATTTGAAAAATATTTTAAAATATTAGTGGATTTCAACGATGATATGGAAAGAACTAAGGAAAATGAGCAGAAAATAATAAACTTTATTAGTAGCTATACCAAGCGGGAAAATCTTCTTCCTTTTAATAAAACAGCTGTAGCACAGCTTATGGAATATAGCTCAAGATTAATCGGTAATCAAACAAAGTTTTCTGCAAGATTTAATAAAATTATTGAAATTATTATAGAAGCAAATCAATGGGCTAAACTAGAAAAATCATCTTTAGTTTCTGATGCGCATGTAAAGCAAGCTGTATATAAAAAATGGGATCGATTAAATCAATATGAAGAAAAGACTTTAGAAATGTTTGACGAAGATAAAATACTAATAGATGTTAAGGGAAGCAAAATAGGAGTTATTAATGGATTGTCTGTAATTAGTATAGGGGAGTATATGTTTGGAAAACCTAGTGTAATTACAATCACCACTAGCAGAGGAAAAGGAAGTATTATTAATATTGAGAGAGAGACGAATTTAAGTGGAGATATTTATGATAAGGGTATAATGATTTTAACAGGATTTTTGTTGGAAAAGTTTGCACAAGATAGCCCATTTAATTTATCTGCTAGAATTTGTTTTGAGCAGTCCTATGGTGGCGTGGATGGAGATAGTGCTTCTAGTGCTGAATTATATGGGTTGTTATCAAGTATTGGAAAATTTCCATTGAAACAGAATATAGCTGTAACTGGATCTATAAATCAGAAGGGATTTATACAACCAGTAGGTGGTGTTACTGAAAAAATAGAAGGGTTTTTTAAGCTTTGTGCTAGAAAAGGTTTAACTGGCGATCAAGGCGTTATGATACCTTATCAAAATATGGATGATTTAATGCTAAGAGATGAAGTTGTAGAAGCAGTTAAGGAAGGTAAATTTCATATTTATGCTGTCAAACATGTGGATGAAGGTATAGGAATTTTAACAAATAAACCAGCTGAGGAAATATACACCATGGTAGAAGAAAGATTAAAAGCTACAGTAAATCATAACCAATAAATCTATTTTAAAGGAAGGGGACCAGTAAACCCTTCCTTTAGTCATATTATATTAAAAAAGTTACAACTTTGTAATTTTTTTAATATAAAGCAGGAGATCATATGAATATGTTGTATAATATATTATGATTACATAATTAGTTCTCTACAAATGCGTTTAATTTTATTTATTTTAGTAGATACTTTATAACGTTAGGAAAGTAAAAATAGTGTGATGCACCCGGTTTTAAATAGGCAATGCAAGGTCATTTTCATTTGAGTATTTTGTTATTAGTTTTTTATATTAAGTACTTACTTATAAGGAGGTATGATTTATGTCAAATATTCATGAGTTAAGCTTTTTAAAAGAAAAGATTCAAGATTTAAAGGAACAAGGGGTTTATCGTAAGCTTCCTATATTAGAAGGAGCCAATGAAGCGGAATCTATTTTAAATGGGAAGAGAGTAATTAACCTATCTTCAAATAACTATTTAGGTTTTGCAAACCATCCTAGACTTAAAAAAGCTGCTATTGAAGCTGTGGAAAAATATGGTGTAGGTTCTGGGGCTGTAAGAACGATCGTTGGAAATATGGATATTCATGAAGAATTAGATAGAAAACTTGCAGAATTTAAAAGAGAAGAAGCTGTTATGAGTTTCCAATCTGGTTTTAACTGTAATGCTGGAACGATCCAAGCCATAACAGAAAAAGGCGATATCATAATATCTGATGAGTTAAATCATGCTAGTATTATAGACGGTGCTAGATTAAGTAGAGCTGATAAAACTATATACAAGCATGCTGATATGAATAGCTTAGAGTCCGTTTTAAAGGAAAACAGAGATAAATATAGAAATATGTTAATTATTACGGACGGTGTATTTAGTATGGATGGAGATATTGCTCCACTACCTGACATTGCTGCATTGGCTGAAAAATATGGTGCTATGACCTATGTAGATGATGCCCATGGTTCTGGTGTTCTTGGAGAAAGTGGAAGAGGTACAGTGGATCATTTTGGATTACATGGAAGAATTGATTTTACGATAGGAACTCTTTCAAAGGCCATAGGTGTAGTGGGAGGCTATGTTGCTGGTAGTGATACAATGAGAGAATGGTTAAGTCACAGAGGTAGACCTTTATTATTTAGTACATCCCTACCTCCAGCAGCAGTTGGCGCTATTATAGAAGCTATTAACATGTTAATGACTACAACAGAGTACACAGATAGACTTTGGGATAATGCAAGATATTTTAAAGAGAAAATAAGCCAATTAGGATTTAATATTGGAAATAGTCAAACACCGATTACTCCTGTAATTATTGGAGACGAAGCAAAAACAATGGAATTCAGTAAAAAATTATTAGAAAATGGCGTATTTGTTTCTGCCATTGTATTCCCAACAGTACCGAAGGGAACAGGTAGATTAAGATGTATGGTAACAGCAGGACATACGAAAGAACAATTAGATAGAGCTGTAGAAACCTTTAAAAAGGTTGGAGAAGAAATGAATCTATTATAAAAATATAATTTATAATAAAAGCAAGCAAGTAGTTTGTATAACTATGCGCTTGCTTTTGTTATAATTTTTGATAAAAGGGTATAATCTTATTGTGAATACAACAGGGTTCCCGGGACCCATCAGCAATCTTTGATTGCCTTGATGGGTGGGGTTCTTATTATATTAAATACTATAGGAGAGAATATATATGAATGCTAAAAATAAAAAAATAATACAGCTTTTAATGGAAGAGTATCCTGACGCAAAATGCGAACTTGAGCACCAAACGCCATTCCAGCTATTAGTAGCTACTATTTTATCAGCACAAACTACAGATAAAAAAGTGAACGAAATAACGAAGGATTTATTTAAAGAATACCCCACATTAGATGATTTCATGTTATTAACACAGAAAGAGCTAGAAGATAAAATTAAGCAAATTGGATTGTATAGAAATAAAGCGAAGCACATTTTTATAATGTGCAGACAGTTAAAGGAAAACTTTAATGGACAAGTTCCAAACACTATGGAAGGAATAACTTCCTTAGCAGGAGCAGGTAGAAAAACTGCCAATGTAGTTTTAAGTAACGCATTTGGTGTACCATCAATAGCAGTGGATACCCATGTTTTTAGAGTATCTAATAGAATAGGGATAGCCAATGCAAAGGATGTACTGGACACAGAGATGCAATTACAAAAAGCCATAGATAAAAAATTATGGAGTTTAGCTCACCACCTTTTAATATTCCATGGCAGAAGATGCTGTTATGCAAGGAATCCTAACTGTGGAGAGTGTATTATAAAGGA
>JAEWHG010000005.1 GCA_023387935.1 Bacillota bacterium | reverse complement strand
ACAACATATCTAAGGAGTATTATGGAAATCGTGTACTTAAAAATGTGAACTTGCATATAAAGCCAGGTGAAATACATGCATTAATGGGAGAAAATGGTGCGGGTAAATCTACATTAATGAATATTCTGTTTGGTATGCCAGTCATACATTCTACTGGAGGTTTTGAAGGAACTGTTGAAATTGAGGGGGAAAAGGTAGTAATAGATGCTCCACACAACGCAATGAACTTCGGAATCGGAATGGTACATCAGGAATTTATGTTGATTCCAGGATTTACAGTTACAGAGAATATCAAAGTAGGTAGAGAAATAAGTAAACCTACGTTTTTAAGTAGGTTATTTGGAAAAAGTTTGGAAAGCTTAGATTTTAATAAGATGAAAAAAGATTCAAAAAAGGCTCTTGGTGATATTGGACTTAATATCGAAGAATACGTTAAAATTGCAGGATTGCCCATTGGGTATATGCAATTCGTTGAAATAGCAAGAGAAATTGATAAAACAGGAATAAAATTATTAGTATTTGATGAGCCTACAGCGGTATTAACAGAAAGTGAAGCAGAGCGTCTTTTAGAAATTATGAAATTGATAGCTGATAAGGGTATAGCAATTATTTTTATTACTCATAGATTGGATGAAGTTATGGCTGTAGCGGATAGCCTTACAGTTCTCCGTGACGGAGAGTTTGTAGCACGAAAAGAAGTTAAAGATACATCTGCAGTGGAAATTGCAGAGCTTATGATCGGAAGAAGGGTAGAAAAGTTAGTTGATGATATAGATGATCATCGTGTACTCAGTGATGAAAATGTAGCTGTTACAATGAAGAATTTTTATGTAAGTATGCCTGGAGAAAAGGTTAATGGAATCGATCTAAATATTCGAAAAGGTGAAATTTTTGGAATAGGTGGTCTCGCAGGACAAGGGAAAATAGGAATACCGAATGGCATAATGGGTCTATACGATACGGAAGGCACTGTAAGTGTGTTTGGCGAAGAACTAGATCTTTCTAAGTTGGGGGCTGCACTATCTAATGGAGTAGCATGTGTTTCCGAGGATAGGAGAGGCGTAGGTCTTTTATTAGATGAATCAATTGAGCAAAATATTATATTTAAAGCTATGCAAGTGAAAGATGATTTTCTTGTTAAATTTGGTGGAATAAAGTTATTTGATCAGAAAAAAGCAAGAAATCATGCTCTTAATATGATAAAGCTATTGGATATTCGCTGTACTGGACCTAAACAAACTGCAGGAAGTCTTTCTGGTGGTAATCAGCAAAAAGTTTGTCTTGCGAGCGCATTGACTATAAAGCCTAATATACTAATCGTTTCAGAACCAACTAGAGGGATTGATATTGGAGCTAAGAAGCTGGTGCTTGAATACTTAGTAAAGCTTAATCGTGAAGAAGGATTAACAATAATTATGGTAAGCTCTGAGCTTGTAGAGCTGCGTTCGCTTTGTGATCGTATAGCAATTGTTTCTGAAGGAAAGCTTGCTGCAATATTGGATCCAGATTCACCTGATGCAGAGTTTGGACTGGCAATGGCAGGAGCAAGGAAAGAAGGTGCAAAGCATGCGTGAAAGAATTAACAATATTTATGATAACGTAGGTCTTCCAAGAATTATTATAGTAAGCTTTTTTCTTTTTATGCTGATGATATCGGCTCCCTTAGGTCTTAGTGTACCAAGTCTTCTAGGCGATGCAATACGAAGATGGGCAATGTATGGGATTTTAGTTCTTGCAATGGTGCCAGCTGTCCAATGTGGAATAGGTCTTAATTTTGGTATTTCGCTAGGTATCGTAGGGGGATTATTAGGAGCAACAATGACCATAGAAATGGGAATTGGGAATCCTTGGATCAGTATACTTACTGCCATGCTGATTGGAGTTGGAATAGCAAGTCTATTGGGTATTGGATATGGGGCATTACTAAATAAAGTAAAAGGTTCAGAAATGACAGTTTCTACCTATGTAGGTTTCTCTGTAATTGCATTTATGAACATGATTTGGTTATCGCTACCTTTTAAAAATGGGAATCTCATATGGCCTTTAGGTGGTCAAGGTATGAGAAATACCATTAGTTTAGAAAGTAGCTTCGGGCAAGTATTTAATAAAACTTTAGGATTTAATATCGGAGATCCTGTAACCGGATTATATATTCCAACAGGGTTAATATTATTTTTCTTATTTACATGCGGTGTAGTGTGGCTGTTTATGCGTAGTAAGGCAGGAATTGCAATGAGTGCCGTAGGAGCTAATCCATTGTTTACTCGCTCATCGGGAATCAATGTGAATAAGATGAGAATACTTGGTACGGCGTTATCCACTGCATTAGCTGCAGTTGGTATAATCACATATGCTCAGAGTTATGGCTTTTTACAGTTATATAATGCTCCTCTAATGATGGGATTTAACTCAGTTGCAGCAGTCCTTATAGGAGGGGCTAGTACTACTAGAGCAAAAATTTCCCATGTTATCATCGGTGCTTTCTTATTCCAAGGAATTTTAGCTGTTGGGCTACCTGTAGCAAATAAGCTAATGCCCGAAGGCAACCTTTCAGATGTAATAAGACTAATTATCTCCAATGGCATAATTCTATATGCTCTGTCTAAGGCAAAAGGAGGTAATAAATAATGAATAAATTAAAAAATAAGGCACTAAATATAATAAATGATAATAAAGTTGTTATTTTATTTATAATTTTATGTATAGCAGCTATATATGCTTCAAAAAACCCTTTAACCTTTGTTGCAGGAGAGTTATTTACTCGTATTGGTAGAAATGGATTTATGGTTTTAGCTCTATTGGTACCTGTTTTAGCTGGAATGGGACTTAACTTTGGTTTAACAATAGGAGCTATAGCGGCTCAAATAGCAATGTTCTGGGTAGTTTATTGGGGATTTACAGGGATTCAAGGATTTTTATTAAGTGTAGTAATGTCAACTCCAATTGCAATAGTATTTGGTTGGATGGTAGGTAAGCTATTTAATAAAATGAAGGGTGCAGAAATGATTGCAGGAATGGTACTGGGCTATTTCGCAGATGGACTGTATCAGCTATTGTTCCTTTATATTATAGGTGGAGTTATTCCAGTTCAAAATGACACCTTAATAATTAATGGAGGAATTGGAGTTAAGAATACCATAGACTTAGCTAATAATCTAAAATACTCCCTTGATACTGTTTCAATGCTGAAGTTAGTTGAAATTTTCTTCTATGTAGCTGTTGCAGTAATCCTATTTAAGGTAATATTTAATATAGTTAAGAAAACAGGAGTTTCCCTAGTAAAAGACTTAGCTATTCTTGGAATGGCAGTTGTGGTTTATGCTTCAACCTTTATTCCATCAGTTGAAGGTTTTCTTGCTACAGATCGATTACTACTACTTCATGCAGTCATGATTGGCTTAGGAGCTGTGGCAATATTGCAGTTTTGGAGAATTATCTATAATAAGCTTATAAAGAAAGAAACTGAATATAGTATGAATAAGCCAATTTCGATTATAATAACAGCTGGAATATTCTACGCTCTAACATATATAAAGCCAATAGAGAAAATTCTTTTATATGTTAATATTCCAGTTACAACCTACTTATGTATCGTAGCATTATGTATGTTTAATAATATGCTTTTGCGTACGAGGCTAGGTCAAAATATGCGCACAGTGGGTCAAAGTCGTACTGTTGCAAATGCAGCTGGAATCAATGTAGATAGAACTAGAATAATAGCAATGATTATATCAACCGTACTTGCGTGTTGGGGACAATTGATTTATCTGCAAAATATTGGTACCTTTTCAACCTATGGTGCCCATACTCAGGTAGCTCAGTTTGCAATAGCCGCCCTTCTGGTAGGTGGCGCATCGGTTCAAAAGGCTACAAATAAGCAGGCATTAATAGGAGTAGTGCTATTCCACACATTGTTTACAGTAGCACCTCAAGCGGGTAAGGAGTTATTTAACAATGCACAGATTGGTGAGTATTTCAGGGTGTTTGTAGCATATGGCGTAATAGCAGTATCTCTTGCAATGCATGCTTGGAAAACTACAATTAAGCCTAAAGTTGTTACATTAAGTGATAGTAAACCTGCTACTGATTCTACAGCTAAATAAATAACGTAATTACAGAGCCGCGTAAACATCATTTGTTTTATAATGATATTTACATGGCTTTTAATTGCATAAGAAGGTATGTTTTTATATGAAATAAAAACAGTAGTGATAAGGAAAGGTGCTGCTCTTATGTAGTCAACAGAACACGTTAAACTTTATTGGGTAAGTCCTATTTAATTTACTAATTATTTGGATTAATGGAGCATAAGAAGGGTATCATAAGAAAAACCTGATAGCTAATCTAATAAGGATTAAGTAGTAAATAATAGTTAAAAATATTTGTTGTCTTTTTTGTTTAAAGATGCTATGATAAGCTGAATTTTAAATTAAAAAGAAAGGCTGTGATGTTAGGGTTGGAAAAAAAGCTGACTTTGTATGGCTTTAATAACCTCACAAAAACACTTAGCTTCAACATCTATGATGTTTGCTATGCAAAAAGTGAGAAAGCGCAAAAAGCATATATTGAGTATATTGATGAACAATATAACTCAGAAAGATTGACAAAGATTTTATGTGATGTAACAGAAACTATTGGAGCACATGTTTTAAATATCTCAAAGCAAGACTATGATCCTCAGGGAGCTTCAGTTACTATTCTTATTACAGAAGAAGCCTTGGCGGAAAATTTAATTGATAAGTCTTGTAATAAGGGAGACTTTGTTATTGCACAGAGGGACACTGTTTTGGCACATTTGGATAAAAGTCATGTTACAGTACACACTTATCCTGAGTATCATCCGGATCAGG
Source organism: Bacillota bacterium (assembly GCA_023387935.1). Taxonomy (GTDB): domain Bacteria; phylum Bacillota; class Clostridia; order Peptostreptococcales; family Natronincolaceae; genus Alkaliphilus_B. The sequence continues at coordinate 15,223 of JAEWHG010000005.1, read as the reverse complement.
CTATATCCACTTTTCGGGTAGATATTGATGTATCCACTTGCGGGACAATTTCGCCTCTGAATGCGCTTGATTATTTAATTGGTAGCTTTGACTCTGATATTATTACAATTGATTATCGAGTTAGAGGGTTTACAAGGGATGTTGAAGGAAAGAAATTTTATATTGATCATAACATCACATCCATTCAGGATTATATAGATGACGAAACGTTGAAAAAATACGATGCAATTGATATGAATGTTTACCAGTCAAACATTTTTCATACTAAAATGCTGATTAAAGAAATAGAGCTTCAAAATTATTTATTTAATAAAGATGTTTATGAATTGCCTCCTAAAGAAAGACTTGAGATTACAAATAATCTTCGAAAAGAGATGATAGAAATATTTAGCGGTATGAATATTTACTAGTCAGGGGGGGATTAAGATGAAAAAGCTTTCGCAACAAAATTCACCTATACATGAAGCTCTTGTTACACATAAAGGTAATAGAGTGGTTCCCTTTGACGTACCAGGTCATAAAGGTGGAAGAGGTAATAAGGAACTTACAGAGTTCTTAGGAGAGCATTGTCTTAAGGTTGATGTTAATTCTATGAAGCCTTTGGATAACCTTTGTCATCCGACTTCTGTTATTAGAGATGCAGAAATACTTGCAGCGGAAGCTTTTTGTGCTGAAAGTGCATTTTTTATAGTGAATGGAACTACAGCTGCAGTACAAGCTATGATAATGTCTACCTGTAAACCAGGAGATAAAATTATAATGCCGAGGAATGTTCATAGAAGCGCAATTAATGCACTTGTAGTATGTGGAGCAATTCCTATATATGTTAACCCTGGTGTTGACAAAAACTTAGGAATAGCGCTGGGTATGTCTGTTGAAGATGTAAAAAATGCTATTTTACAAAATAAAGATGCTAAGGCTGTACTCGTTAATAATCCGACTTACTATGGCATTTGTTCCAATCTTAAAGAAATTGTAGAGCTTGCTCATAAGTACAATATGCTTGTTTTGGTAGATGAAGCACACGGAACACATTTTTATTTTGGTGAAAATATGCCAATATCAGCAATGAAAGCTAATGCAGACATGGCCGCAATCAGTATGCATAAGACAGGTGGATCCCTAACTCAAAGTTCATTTTTAGTTTGTAATAAAAATGTAGATTCTAGTTATGTAAGACAGATTATAAATTTAACTCAAACTACAAGTGGTTCTTATTTATTACTGTCTTCTCTGGATCTTGCTAGAAAAAACTTATCCCTTAGAGGGAAAGAAATTTTCAAAAAAACTGTAGAGCTTGCAGAATATGCGAGAGCAGAGATCAACAATATTGGTGGATATAATGCATATTCCAAAGAACTTATAAACGGGGATACTGTGTTTGACTTTGACACTACAAAGCTTTCTATTTATACGAGAGATATAGGACTTGCAGGTATTGAGGTATACGATATTCTACGAGATGAATATGGTATTCAAATTGAATTTGGAGACATTGGGAATATACTGGCTATTATTTCTGCTGGGGACAGACAATTAGAAATTGAAAGGCTTATTTCTTCTCTATCTGAGATTAAGCGATTATATTCAAAGGATAAGGCAGGAATGTTTGACCATGAATATATTAATCCTGAAGTTGTCTTAACTCCTCAAAAGGCCTTCTATAGCAATAAAACCTCAGTTCCTGTTGAGCAAAGTGCAGGTATGATTAGTGGAGAATTTGTTATGGCTTATCCACCTGGAATTCCTATTTTAGCTCCTGGAGAGAGAATTACTACAGAAATTATAGACTATATTTTCTACGCAAAGGAAAAAGGATGTTTATTAACAGGACCAAAGGATATGACTATAGAAAATATTAATGTAGTGGAGGGAAAATAAGTGGAACTATGGTATACAGAGCAACATACAGAAAATGTAAGATTTTCTATAAAGGTTGATAAATTATTATATAGCGGACAAAGTGAATTTCAAAGAATTGATGTTTTCGAATCAAAGGAATTCGGTAAATTCTTTACACTGGATGGCCTTATGATGGTAACAGAAAAAGATGAATTTATATATCACGATATGATAACACATATTCCAATGGCAACAAACCCAAATATAAAGAAAGTTCTTGTTATTGGTGCTGGAGATGGTGGAACAGTTCGTGAGTTAACAAGATATGATGGCATAGAAACTATAGATATGGTTGAAATTGACAAGCTAGTAGTTGATATTTGTAGAGAATATTTACCACAAACAGCTTGTAAGCTGGATGATCCAAGAGTTCATCTTTACTTTGAAGATGGGTTAAAGTTTGTTCGTACAAAGGTAAGCGAGTACGATTTAATTATTGTAGATTCAACTGATCCATTTGGCCCTGGAGAAGGTCTTTTTACAAAGGAGTTTTATGGGAATTGCTTCAACGCTTTGAAGGAAGATGGTATTCTAGTAAATCAACACGAAAGCCCATATTATTCTTCTTATGCAAAATCAATGAAGAGAGCGCACCAAAGAATAAAAGAATTCTTCCCAATTTGCAAGGTTTATCAAGCTCATATTCCTACCTATCCATCTGGTCATTGGTTATTTGGATTTGCTTCTAAGAAGTATGATCCACTTAATGATATGAATGAAGATGCATGGAACAACTTAGGGCTTGAAACTAAATATTATAATACAGATCTTCATAAAGGCTGCTTTGCTATTCCAAACTATGTTAAGGAGCTATTAGAAAATGAAGATGAATAAAAATATCCATTCATTTATTGGTTGTGATAGTGAGTATGAGGATAGTAAAATAGTAATATTTGGAGCACCATTCGATGGAACTACATCATACAGACCTGGAACACGCTTTGCAAGTGCTGCAATGCGAAATGAAAGCTTTGGCATCGAAACCTACAGCCCTTACCTTGACTTAGATTTAATGGATATCTCTGTTTTTGATGGAGGAGATTTAGAGCTTGGTTTTGGTAATACTGCTAAGGTTTTAGACGCTATTGAAGAATATACAGGGAAAATCTTAGAAGATAACAAAATTCCTTGTATGATCGGTGGAGAGCATTTAGTAACTTTAGGTGCAATAAGAGCTGTTGCTAAGCAATATGAGGACCTACACATCATTACCTTCGATGCACATACTGATTTAAGAGAGCATTACATGGACGAGAAGCTATCTCATGCAACAGTTATGAGAAGATGCTGGGAAATTGTTGGAGACCATAAAATCTTTCAATTTGGCATTAGAAGTGGAGAAAAAGAAGAATTTCTTTGGGCAAAAGATCATGTTTGTCTAAATAAATTTGATTTCACAGGAATTGAAGAGGTTGCAAAAAAGCTTTCTAATAAACCAGTATATTTATCCATAGATCTTGATGTATTAGATCCATCTGCATTTCCTGGGACAGGAACACCGGAGGCAGGAGGCGTAAGCTTTAAAGAGTTGCTTTCAGCTATTAATACTATATCTAAGTTAAATATTGTTGGTTTTGATATAAATGAGTTATCTCCAATTTATGATCAGAGCGGAGCTTCAACAGCTTTGGCATGCAAGTTGCTTCGAGAGCTACTACTGCAGATTCATAGATAATCTAGGGCACAATATTGGATATACAGAAAAAAGCAATAATAGATGTAAATGTTTAAGGGCAGAAATGCCCTTTATTTTTATTGTGTTATAAAATCAAAATACAAGGGTAAGAGTAATAGTATTCATACAAATATAACAGTATTGCTCGCTTGACTTCTAATCAAGATAGATTAATCGATACTTTTATAACTACTTATTGGAGGAAATCGTTATGTTAAATATAGGCTGTCACTTATCGTCATCAAAGGGATATAAGGCAATGGGAAAGGATGCGCTTAAAATAAATGCAAATACATTTCAGTTTTTTACTCGTAATCCAAGGGGTAGCAAAGCTAAAGCAATGGATTTAAAAGATGTAGAAGCATTATTAAAGCTAGCAGACGAAAATAAATTTAGTAAGCTTCTTGCACATGCGCCTTATACTTTAAATCCTTGTTCTGCTGATGAGAGAACAAGAGAATTTGCAATGGAGGTTTTTGTAGATGATTTAGCGAGGATGGAGCATTTGCCAAATAATCTTTATAACTTTCATCCAGGGAATCATCTAAAACAGGGAGTGGAAGTTGGAATAGAATATATTGTGAATATGCTCAACGATGTATTAAAACCAGATCAGACTACGACTGTGCTTCTTGAAACAATGTCTGGCAAGGGAACTGAAATTGGTAGAAATTTTGAGGAGCTAAAACAAATTATTGATGGAATTAAGCTTTCAAATAAAATAGGAGTTTGCCTTGATACATGTCATGTATATGATGCAGGTTACGATATTGTTAATAACTTAGAAGGTGTTATAAAGGAGTTTGATAGAATTATAGGACTAGATAAGTTATATGCGATTCATTTAAATGATAGCAAAAATCCATTTGCAAGTCATAAAGACCGTCATGCGAAAATTGGTGAGGGTTCTATTGGGAAAGAAGGGATAACACGAATAATAAATCATCCTAAATTAAAGCATTTACCATTTTTCTTAGAAACACCAAATGATTTAGAGGGTCATGGCGAAGAAATTAAGATGCTTAGAGAGGCATTTATAGATTAATAGGATATATTGTGTTGAGTAGAAGATTATTATACAATTAAGTAGGGCTTAAAATCAATATTTGTAATTTTGAACTATGAAAAGTCATGTGTAAAGGAAGAATGGAACTTCTTTTATACATGACTTTTGTATAATTTAACAGAGTAAAGTTGCTATGAAAATAAATCTAAAAAAGTTAAATATTGAGTCACAAAACGGCAACAGGTTACGTTATAGAAGTGAAAAGTAATTATAAAATCTGAAGAAAGGAGAGATTGAATGGAGGAAAATGATTTAGATTATACGTTTTCAGCAGGTGGAGAATATGAGCTAAGCCTAGCTATAGAGATATATGGTCAACCTCTTCTTAGATATTGCCATAATATATTATGTGATTATTTCGAAGCACAGGATGCTGTTCAAACAACATTTATTAAGGCATATAATAGGAGAAAAAGTTTTAAAGTAGGTACTTCATTATCTGCTTGGCTGTATCGTATTGCATATAACACTTGCATCGATTCCTTAAGAAAGAAAAAACTATTGTTCTTTATACCGCAAAAACAAAAGAAAGAGGATTCAAATTTCATAGGTGAAGACTTGAAACTAGCTCTTTTGGAACTATCTCCAGAAGAGAGAGCATTAGTGTTTAGCAGGGTTATTGATGAAAAGACCTACGAAGAGTTGGAAAGTATTTATCAAGTTTCTTCTACTACATTGCGTAAGCGGTATGAGAGAGCTAAAAAGAAGCTATCTAAGAACTTGAAAGAAACTAATTCTTATTATAGAAGATTGGAGGATATGAAATGAAATATGATTGTGATGAAAAGATTATAAAGACTGCACTCGATAAAATACATACACCTAAATACGATATTAATTTTGGAATAGAAAAGAAGATTAAAAAGAAAAGTTCTCGTATTTATTTAAGTAAACCGAGACTTGTTATCTTATCAATATCTTTATTCATAATTCTATCTGCTGGAGTAGCTGCTGCCACTATGGATAGCTTTAATAATCTGATATCATTAGTAAGCCCAGAAATAGCATTATTACTTCAACCTATAGGAGCTATCAGTGAAGATAATGGAATTAAAGTGGAAGTAGTGGGAGCTATTCATGATGATGAAATGGCAGCTGTTTACTTTACAATGCAGGATTTAGTAGGCAACAGAATTGATGAAACTATAGAAATTTATAATTATTCTCTTAGTGGAGCTAGAATGTTTAATATTCAAGTTGTTAACTACGACGAAACAACAAAAACTGCAACATTGCGCATGGAAGCCAATGGTGGCAAAAAATTAAATGGTAAAAAAGTCAGCTTTAGCATCAGTTCATTTTTAAGTGATAAGATCATATTTGATGGAGTTGACACTGGAGTTAATCTCTTAGATGTACAAGAAACGAATGCTTCTCAAAGAGTTTCTCTTGATATGAATCATATTTCAGGTGGCGGTGGAGAGTTATATGGAGAATTTGAGGAGAAAGGTGTAATAGATCTATTAAAGACAGATGAAATGAATATGAGCTTACCTAATATAGATTTTATGCACATTTCAAACATGGGATACATAGATGAATATCTTCATATTCAGACAAAATGGACAGGTAATGGTATTGATGATCATGGGTTTTTATATTTTGTAGACTCATTAGGTAATAAGATTGATAATAAGTCGGCTAATATTTATTTTGGAACAGATGAGCTGGGAAACACAGAGTATGGAAATGATTATGTCGAATATATTTTTGATATGAAAAATATAAATATGGACGAAATAAAGCTTAAAGGCGATTTTTTCTTTAATGGCAATTATATAGAAGGTAACTGGAAGGCTGCATTTAAACTTCAATCTGTTGAAGAGAAACAAACTGATTGTAGCATCAAATCCGATACATGGGAAATCAATAGTGTTTCTGTATCGCCAATGGGGGTTACCTTAGTAGGGAAAGGAAAAATTGAGGACCTGCAAGGGAGAAACCCTAGTATTACTATGACTGATGGAAGTGGAAAAACTTTTTATGAATCAAGAAGTTATATGGAAAATGATGAATTTAGGTTAAAATTCTTATTTCACACGCCTCTAGATATTTCAAAAGTTGAATCAGTAACTATTGATGGGCAAGTAATAGACCTCAGAAAATAAGTATGGTTTAAATAAACTGATACTTTATGTCTATACAGAATTTAATGATAGTGATTAATTCAAATTAAGAAATTGTTGCCATAGGGAATACTCAAAAATTAAAAGAATTCTAAAAAATGTAAATAACTATGTGATATAATCATTATAAAAGGAAGAATAGAAAAATAAATTTATTTTTGAAAAACACTATTTTTGATGTAAGTAGTATAATTTTATCCAATACCGTATCTTTAGAAATGAATTTGCGGTATTTTTTAAGTAGAAGGAAAATTTAAAACTTGCAAATATAAAAAATAGGGGGAATTATATGAGTAAATATAATTTTAAAGTAGATATAAGCCCAGTTGAAGCAATGGATATAATTAAACAAAGACAAAGTGCAGATTTGGTCCACGAAGAACTAATAGATTTAGGAGACGGGCGATATGTGGCAACGTTAATATATGAAAAATACTACTTTAGAGCAAATAATAGAGCTGCTTTAATTGTAATTATTGATAATGTAAATGGTGATACGGACGTTAGATCAATAGCCACTGGTAGCTCTGAAGGATTATTTTTTAATTTTGATTGGGGAGCAGCAGATAATTTTGCTAGTAGTATTGAAAGTATTCTTGATGGTTTTATGATTAGGTAGAAAATAATTTGAAATAACTGAAAGGTAGTGATAACAATGAGTAAGCTTTTTACACCTTATAAAATTAGAGATTTAGAAATAAAGAATAGAATTGTATTACCTCCAATGGTAGCATTCACATTTTCAGATGAAAATAATTTTGTTTCTGAGAAAAATATAAACCACTACGAGTCAATAGCTAAAGGTGGAGCAGGTTTAATAATCGTAGAGGCAACATGTGTTAGTGAAGATGGTAGATTATCTGAGGATCAGTTGGGAATTTGGTCAGACGATTTTATACCTGGATTAAGTAAAATAGCTGAGGTATGCCATAAGCATGGTGCAAAGGTGTTGATACAGCTCCACCATGCAGGACTTAGAACATCAAAAAAGATTAAAGAGGACACGATAACGTCATCAGATTATAATAATGGAAAAGTATCAGCTAGAGCTTTGACAAAAGAAGAAATTTATAAAATAGAGAATGATTTTATTAATGCTGCTGTAAGAGCAGAGAAGGCTGGATTTGATGGAATAGAGCTTCATGGTGCCCATTCATACTTAATGACACAGTTCTTTTCTACTAAAGTTAACCAAAGAAGAGATGAATATGGTGGAAGTCTTGACAATAGACTTAGATTTGCTATTGAAATTTTTAATGGAATTAAAGCGAAAGTTAAGGACAACTTTGTAATTGGTATTAGAATGGGTAGCAATGAGAATGATTTACAAACCAGTATTGAAATAGCCAAAAGGTTTGAACTATTAGGGATGGATTATCTTCATATTTCTACAGGGTTTGATAATACGCCAATAGATGCAGAACAGCCAAAGGATTTTCCTTGCAATTGGATTGTATATGGTGGAACGAAAATAAAAGACAATGTAAACATTCCTGTAATTGCAGTAAACTCAATTAAAACTTCTGAGCAAATTCATTATTTAATAGATCATAACTTAGTAGATTTAGTTGCTATAGGTAGAGCTCAGCTTGCAGATTATAATTTTGTAAAGCACATAGAGAAAAGTGAGCCTATTATAGAATGTTTAGGATGTAAACCATGTCAATGGTTTACAAATGGAGATTGGTGTCCTAGACATAAAAAAAATAGCTAGTAATTAATAAAAAATATAGTACTTTAATAAGGAGTTTTAGAGAGGTACTATAAAAAATATTTTATAAATAGGTATAAAATTATAATTTTTCTAAAAAATTAATAAATATTTAACGATATTTTATTAAAATAATTCAATAACTTTGCAATAAAAAACACCTCTAAAACAAAATCTGTTTTAAAGGTATTTTTTATTATTTTTTCCGCTATACTTTATTTTAAAAATGTTCCTTTTCACATCTATTTCCTTTGTATATGAAAAATAGGCTAAATACTTGTATTAAAGCTAATACTAGAAACAGTAAAACGAAAGTAGCCAGCATAAAGTTATTTGAGGAAAATCTAGTTTTAAGAGTTAAGAATATTAGTATTGAAAAAATGGATGTCTTAAAAAAACAAAAAAGTTTTAAAAAATCTATTTCTTTTCTTGCATTAATCATTTCACACTACCTACCTTTCTGTTAAAATTTTATCTATGTACCATAACAAATTATACAATAGTATTTGCAATTAAGAAAGATGTTTTATTATAAGATTTTGTAACATTTAAGCAATAATTTTTATTTATTAAAAATAACACACATATATATAGTGTTTTATATAGTTTATATTAATGGGTCCTCGATGTTGGGTATAAGTTATTGAATGGGTAAGAAGAAGATTAAGAATGTGTATATGGAAAAGTTGGAAAAACCTAAGACTAAAATTCAAAAAATTAATATGGTCAGGAGTATCTAACCATAAAGAGTATGAAAGGGGACACAAGAAAAGGCTATTGGCGTATAGCCAATAGCCTTTTCTTATTGTGAATACAACGAGGTTCCGGGACCCATTAGCAATCTATGATTGCGTTAATGGGTGGGGTTCTTATTTAGAAATTATATTAAATAATTATTTTACTTCGATTTTTCCGTCTTCGATAAGTTCGTTTGCAACCCATCTTGCAACTTTACCAGTGATTGTTATGCAGTGATTTTTTCTTTCTGGACTTTTGAACTCATCTCCAGCCCATTGTCTTGTTATTACTCTACAGCAATTTGATTTATATTCCTGCATAATATAGTCATGTAGATTTTTTGCTTTTTCAAACATTTTTTCTTCCATAGGTTCTCCTTCAACACGGCCATATGCCATACCTAGAGTCATTTGCCCTCCAGATACTGCGCCGCAAAGACATCCAGATTTACCCATTCCTATAGGAAAGCCACTTGCAAGCTTAACTACATTTTTATCATAGGGCATTCCTAACAGTTCATTAATAGTTTGAACTACTGATTCGCTACAGAAATAAGTACCTGATCTAAAAAGCTCTTCTGCATCAGCTTGAACCCTGTCAAGTAAATCTTCCTTTGTAAATTCTTTAGTATGAACTAAAGTCATTATATATTCCCCCTAAGGTTATGATATATTTTATACAATGTCATTATACGGTATCTATTTTATATTTACCAATAGATAGATTCTATACTTAAAATTTAACTATTGAAAAAAACAATAATCAAATTGATCTATCAATTAAAGTGCAATATTTTAAAATTACATTAAAAAGGTTGACAATGGAAATTCACTGACTAGATAATACTAGAGAGGCACCTTATTTTCACAAGTTTAAAATAGAATAGTGTGAGGAGTGAAGTCATGAAAATAAACATTGATGATATCAGCTACATTGCAAAGCTTGCAAAACTAAAATTTACAGAAGAAGAAGCAATGGATTTTGCACGTGAATTCGAAACTGTATTCAATCACTTTCAAAATATAGACAAAGAGAATTTATCCGATATAGATATGTATGATTATGAAAATATTCAAGGCGTGTTAAGAAAAGATGAGGCTAAAGTTTTTGTCAGCAAAGAAAAACTATATACAAGTGTAGAACAAAAACAAGAAGATTACATTAGAATACCTAAAGTAATTGAATAGGGGTGAAAGAATGAAAATAGAGCAAATGACAATAGATGATATTAAAAAAGGATATAGAGATAAAAAATTTACAGTAAAAGAAATAGTACAAAGCTATATTGATAGAATCAAGAATCAGGATGATAAAATCAATGCATTTATTACGCTGTGTGAGGATGAAGCTTTTAATGAAGCTGAAAAACTAGATGAAAAGCTAAGGAATGGAGAAAGTCTAGGCGTCCTAGGTGGCATACCTGTAGCTATTAAGGATAATATCTGTACGAAAGGGGTAAAAACAAGTTGTGCTTCTAAAATGCTAGAGGATTTTATTCCTCCATATGATGCTACAGTAGTGGAAAAATTGAAGGATGCAGGAGCTATTATTATTGGAAAGACGAATATGGATGAATTTTCTATGGGTTCTTCCACAGAAAACTCCTCTTTTAAAATTACAAAAAATCCTTGGAATTTAGATAAGGTGCCAGGTGGATCGTCAGGAGGTTCTGCAGCAGCTATAGCAGCAGGTTTTGCGCCACTTACGATTGGTTCTGATACTGGAGGGTCAATTAGACAACCTGCTTCTTTTTGTGGGATTGTTGGTTTAAAACCAACCTATGGCATGGTTTCAAGATTTGGTCTTATTGCCTTTGCTTCCTCACTAGATCAGATAGGCCCATTCGCAAAAACAGTTAGAGATTGTGCTATTAGTTTTCAGGCAATGCAGGGTAACGATCCACTAGATAGTACTAGTATACAGGATCAATCTAAAGTAGATTATCTTAAGGATTTAGAAAGTGGCATTAGGGGTTTAAAGGTAGGTATACCTAGAGAGTGTTTTGGTGAAGGATTGGACCCTCAAATTGCTGAGTCTATACAAGAATCCATAAGATATTTACAAAAAGAAGGCGCTATTGTAGAAGAATTTTCATTGCCTATTATAGAATCAGGCATATCTGCATATTATATTATTTCTTCTGCTGAAGCGAGCTCAAATTTAGCTAGATACGATGGAGTCCGGTATGGTTACAGGGCAAAGAACTATGAAAGCATAGAGGAATTAATGGTTCATACTAGAACTGAAGGTTTTGGTAGGGAGGTTAAGAGAAGGATTATGCTAGGAACCTATATTCTTTCCTCAGGATATTATGATTCATATTATAAAAGAGCGATGCTACTTAAGAAAAAGATGAGTGGTGTATTTAAGAAAGTTTTTGAACACTATGATGTTTTGCTGACACCTACTTCTCCAGTATTACCTTTTAATATTGGGGAGAGAACTGATGATCCACTAACTATGTATCTAGCAGATATTTATACAGTCAATGCAAATATGGCAGGACTTCCAGCTATTTCTATACCCTGTGGATTAAGTAAAGAAAAGCTTCCGATAGGGCTGCAGTTAATAGGAGAACACTATACAGAAGCTAAACTATTTCAAGTAGCGTATAGTTTAGAGCAAAGCATTAGATTTACAGATACAACAATTAAGTTAAAGGAGGAAGAGCTCAATGTTTGAAACCATTATAGGACTTGAAATACATGTAGAATTAAATACAAAATCTAAAATATTTTGCTCTTGCTCAACCAACTTTGGAGCAAAGGCAAACGAAAATACATGTCCCATTTGCGCAGGGCTTCCTGGTACTTTACCAGTATTAAATGAAGAGGTAGTTCATCTTGCAGTTAGAGCAGGTACAGCACTTAATTGTCATATTAACAAGATGAGTAAGTTTGATAGAAAAAATTATTTTTATCCTGATTTACCTAAGGCCTATCAGATTACGCAATTTGATTTACCAATTTGTGAAAAAGGTTATATAGATATTCGATTAGATGGAAAAGAGAAACGAATTCATATTACACGAATTCATTTAGAGGAGGACTCGGGAAAGTTAATCCATATAGAAGATGAGCCTGTTACATTGGTGGATTACAACAGAGCGGGAATTCCTTTAATTGAAATAGTTACGGAGCCTGATATGCGTTCTCCACAGGAAGCAGTAGCCTTTTTAAAAGCATTAAAGAGTATATTGGAATATACGGGAGTTTCTGACTGTAAAATGGAGCAAGGTTCTCTAAGATGCGATGCGAATATATCTATTAGGAATATTGGGGAAAAAGGATTAAATACAAAGGTAGAAATTAAAAATATGAACTCCTTTAAGGAAATTTTAAAAGCATTACAACAAGAAGAAAAAAGGCAACAAGAATTGTATGCATTTGGTGAAGAAGATAAAATCAAGCAAGAAACAAGAAGGTGGGATAGTAGTAAAGGTCAAACGATTCCTATGAGATCGAAGGAAGATTCTCATGATTATCGCTATTTTCCTGAGGCAGATTTAACTTATGTTTTAATAAAAGAGGAAACCATTTTAAAAATTAAAGAAAAGCTTCCTGAGCTTCCAAGGGATAAAAAAGAAAGATTTCTAAACATGTATGATTTAAGTGAAGCTGAAACTGATATTTTAATTGGAAATAAAGCTCTGGCTAATTATTTCGAAGAGGTGGTTAATTTTAAGGTTTCTCCAAAAGAAGCTGCAAATTGGATTATTGGTGAACTTTTAAGAGCTTTAAAGGATGAAGAAAATGAAGATATACCCGTTGAGAGTCAACACCTTGCGAGTTTAATCAAAATTATTGAAGAAGGAAAAATTAGCCGTACTGCTGGTAAAGAAGTTTTTAAAGGTCTTATTACAACGGATAAAAGTCCATATGAAATTATAGAAGAAAAAGGGATCAGTCAGATTAGCAGCGCTGATGAACTTGAAAAAATAGTAGAAAAGGTTCTTTCTAGTCAAACCCAGGCAGTAGATGATTATCATAATGGTAATGATAGGGCTATAGGGTTTTTGATGGGTCAAATTATGAAAGCATCTAAAGGAAAAGCCAATCCTCAATCTGCAAAAAACATCCTTGAGAAGCTTATTAAAGCTACTAAATAGGAACCAAATGAAAAAAGATGTAGTAGATAAAAATATCTTTATCTCTACATCTTTTATTTTTTGCTTTTTAATATACACTTATCGAATGGATCTCTGATTATCACTATACTTCCCTATGTTATTTGTAACTAAAAATATTTAATCAAAGCCTAGTGTTGTTAGACTAGTTTTATAATTGCAAGTCTATATATATTCAAATTTGATTTGAGTATAAAATGAAAGTTAAATTTTACTAAATTTCATTTTGGGGTTGAAAGCAAAAAAGAATCGTGTTAAAATACTTAATATTAACCAAGTGAACATTTGGTTACATAAAGAAATGAAGCTTGTATTAATTTAAAAACTAAAAATATTTTTTGTAAAATTATGCAAGATTATAATAATATCTTTCACATTTTAAGGAGGGTCTAAAATGAAATATAGTGCTATTGATGTTTTAAAACCAAATCTATACAAGGAAGTGTTTCCTTATGAGGAAATACCGAAAACAGTCTTTAATAATATTCAGCTACCTATAGCATTACCAGAAAATATATGGATAACTGATACTACATTTAGAGATGGCCAACAATCCATGACCTCCATGACTTCGAAACAAATGATAGAGATCTACGATTTGCTTCATGATCTTGATAATGGCTCTGGAATCATAAGACAGACTGAGTTTTTTTTATATACTGAAAAGGATAGAAAAGCTGCATATCAATGTATGGAAAGAGGGTATGATTTTCCAGAAGTAACCTCTTGGATAAGAGCAAATAAAGAAGATTTTAAAATAGTTAAGGATATGGGAATAAAAGAGACGGGAATACTAATGAGTTGCTCTGATTACCATATATTTAATAAATTGAATAAAACTAGAAAAGAAGCGATGGATATGTATTTAAGTATAGCTAGCGACGCCTTAGAAAATGGGATTGTTCCAAGATGTCATTTTGAGGATATAACAAGAGCAGACTTTTTTGGATTCGTTGTACCTTTAGCAAAGAATCTAATGGAATTAATGAAACAAGCAAATATAAGAGTTAAAATTAGAGCCTGTGATACTTTGGGATTAGGAGTTCCTCATAATGGAGTAGAACTGCCTAGATCTGTTCCTAGTATTATTTATGGACTTAAAAAATATGCAAGCGTTCCATCGGAATCTATAGAATGGCATGGACATAATGACTATCACTCTGTAGTACCTAATGCAACAGCTTCCTGGCTATACGGAGGATCTTCAGTTAATACTACATTATTTGGTATAGGAGAAAGGGTGGGGAATTGTCCTCTTGAGGCTATGATTATAGAATATGCTCAGCTAAGAGGAAATACTAAATCCATGAATCTTAAGGTAATAAATGATTTAGCCAAATACTTTGAGAGCGAGTTAAATTATAGCATTCCTCCTAAGACACCATTCGTAGGCTCTGAGTTTAACGTAACTAAAGCAGGTATTCATGCAGATGGACTTTTGAAGGATGAAGAAATATACAATAGCTTCGATACAGGTAAAATACTAGGAAGACCACCTTTAGTTGCAATTAATAATTATTCTGGAATCTCCAGTATTGCATATTTTATAAACAGCTATTTTAATAAAAAAGGAAAAGACAAACTTACAAAAAATGATATAAGATTGATTCCTATTAAGAAATGGATTGACAGAGAATATGAAAGTGGCAGGACCACTAATATATCAATAGAAGAAATGGTGAAAATTTCAAATATATATCTAAATGAAGAATACAAAGAAGCATAATTGGGGAGAGGTGCTGAACATGGGATTAACATTAACAGAAAAAATTTTAAGAAATCATTTGGTTAGTGGAGAGTACGGCAGTGGAAATGAAATAGGAATAAAAATAGATCAAACACTAACTCAAGATTCAACAGGTACCATGGCATACCTACA